>CAJQHT010000001.1 GCA_905478245.1 uncultured Rickettsiales bacterium
CACTTAAGTTACTGTCATTGCTTGAAAGTTCTATTATTCCTGTTGCTTGATTTGTTGTTTTAGAATAGATTTCAGTGGCACCCATGCTAATAGAAGCATTGTTAATTGCTGGATTATCTCCTCCTATCCCTAGATTTAATCCAAATGATGATCCTTGCTGTTCGTAAGTGTCCTGCATTGTTTCTAAGTTTAAGTTATACCAATTCCCACCTTTAATGAATGATGTAGCAAAATATTTTTTAGGTAAAAATTATAAAAAATGAGTCGTAATATGTTCATATTTCGCGAGGCTTTTTGTAGATTTTAATCAAAAAATATGAAGTTAGATTATTTATTATTTTAACCCATTTTAAAGGTGGGATTTGGTATTACCTGCTATTTCTAAATTTACTTCATCAGCTTTTATATTTCCACCCTTAATATTAGTATCTCCTGTTGTATTTAGATTGAATGTTCCATTTTCTGCGAGTATTTCTGAATTAGTGTAGGTGTTTTGTAAAGTGAAGTTATCTGATTGGTTATAACCCGCACTTAAACCAACTCCATTACTTCCAAATGAAACACTAGCAGTTGTTGTTTTAGAGCAAAATTATGATATGATAAGTTGCTAAAGGTATCGTTCAACAATCTTTCATATTCAATTTCTAAAGATATATTCAATGAATTATTCTTGTTACCAGAATAGATATTTAAATCTTTCAAATCTTGATTTATTATTTCCTTAATGATCGATGCCATTTCTTTTTCATTGGGGTAACCAGAGTATTGACCTCTTTTAAAGCTAATAGCATTTCCTTCTAATTTTTTTGCCTTTCCTTCAACAAATTTTACATCAACATTTGAGACATAATAATGTGTTTGGTTTTTCACTATCGGAGTTGGTTTTTGCAAATAAGTAAATGAGTTACTTGAGCAAGAAGCGATAAATATAAAACAAGTTATGATTAATAATTTTTTCATTTTTTATTTTTGTTAATTGTTAGTAGTTTGATTATTTTTGTCAGAAGGCACATAAAAACCCCATACACAATTTGAAAATTCGCCAGCGGCAAATTTTATTTCTTCACCAGAATTAATGAAAATCTTATATACATTCATTTTGTGATTCTGACCATACCTAGGGTCTTTTACAGTTATAGGATCTTCACTTACATCTTCCCAATCATATTCCCATACGTTATGGCCATTTATTTTTACAGGTTTCTTACCTAATGATACACCAATGTAATTCCAGTTAGTCATTAATTAATTTTTATTTTTTTAAATTCCTTCATATATAGAATTTGCAGTTTCCCACATTTTATCAAATAAATCGCATTGCTCACGGTTAAATCCACCATAATCTTTTACTCTTCCTGAATGAATTAAGTGATCATCTAAGACCTGTTTCAATTCTTTCTCAGATTTACATTTTTGTATTACATTAATCGCACCTTTAAAAAATTTAATTGCAGGATTTTCTGTTTTTTCTAAAGATTCTATCAGAATATCTATTCTTTGAATGAGTTTTTCAGTGTCGTTTTTCATTAGGCTTCACTATTTGTGCAAATAGATTTTGCGACTTTCCACATTTCATAAAATAAATCACATTGTTCTCTATTATAACCACCAAAGTCAGTTATTTTTCCTGCATGAATTAATCTTTCATCTAAAACCTTCTTTAGTTCATCTTGTGTTATACAGTCATTGATTTCACTAGTTACTATTTTATAAAAATTGATAGTAGAATTATCAGTTTTCTCTAAAGCTTTTATTAAATTGTAAATTTTATCAATTAAAACCTCTGTGCTATTATTCATGATTCTATTGTTGTTTAAAGCTACTTGGCAATTTGTCAGTTCTTATTATTGTTGATTTTGGTAAATTCTTGGTATCAATTGCTCCTTGATAAATTCTTTTTTTGTTTATTGAATATTTTATCATATTAATTTGTTGTATTTTCCAATATTAACTATACCGCCATTACTATTTTTATATGGATAATATTTTTCATTAAACACATACCCTTTTATGTAGGCCATGCTATTTCTTTATTTTTTTTTAATTTAATTTTAAAAATTCTTTCCTTTTCTACAGAAGAATTAGGGTAACGATAATATATTTTAAGAATCAGGTTCTTTGCTCCAGAGAAATTTTCCTGATAATTAATATTTTTATCTTCAAATAAACGTATATTATGGCAAAAATGTTCATACTCTATATTTCTGCCAGACATTCTTTTTTCAATTGAAATTGTTTGATTAAATTTCTTCTGAACTTGATATTTACTATCATCATTTATTAATATTACTCTTGCTAAGAAAAACTTTTCTGGCTGCATTGAACATGCGTGCAATCTAACGAATCTTGGACTTGTATAGGACAAGCTAAACGTCCTTAGATTAGGAATAAATAAAACAGGTTCATTTGTATGATGTGGAACAGATATACTTCCACCATAACTCCATCTGATACGGTCACGCAAATGATGGGTTGGCTCATGAGTATAATCATATATCTCAACCGTTGTACATGACAGTAGTAAAAGTGTAGATAGCGACAAGATAATTAATTTTAAGCGTATCATAGTAATTTATTGTTCAGGTTTGTATAGGGTTCTACCTATTCTGTCTATGGCCCAAGTACTATCGGTTGGAGTGCTGGAATCAGGTAATATTTTTTCGTCATTTCCATGTACAAAATATGGCAATACATCTAGCAGTACATGTCCCACATTATTTGTTAATCCTCCAGGGCTAAAATGATTATATGTACCTTTATTTACTGGGTCAGTAACAATTACTGGATTTCTTTTGTCACTATTATCCACAACAATTTCATAACCTTTTTTATCATGAATATATTTGATATAATTCTTCTGACCTTCTGAAATTATATTTATAGGATTTCCTTGTTCATCTAATTTATAAGTATGATAAATTGATCTATCAGCTGGCAATGCAACTAAATCATTTTCTATTTGCTGATCTGTTAAAGATTTATAATAGTCATAACCTGCTTGCGTTAATTTTTCTCTTTTGTCATAATTTTCCATATAAGTTTTTAAATTCTGTGTAGATTCTGTCCTTGCCTCCTTCCAACCCTCAACTATACCTTTTTTTGATTTTCCAGTGGTTTTGTTTATTGCAACAACAACTGAGTCAGTTGCATTGAATATTACTCCTGTTGTGGCAGTGGCTAGGTTTCTACCAAGATTCTCAAAAGCATCCTTCACTTTTGCCCTTCCTGATTTACTTAATAAATCTATTGGAACAGATAAAGTTCCTTCAAGATCAGCATTGGTAAAATCTATATCTTCTTTAACTGTTTGATTGTCAATATTTCCTGCAACATTAACAGAGTTTGAAGCTAGTAAATTTGTTAGATTTTCTGCTTCACTTAAGTTACTGTCATTGCTTGAAAGTTCTATTATTCCTGTTGCTTGATTTGTTGTTTTAGAATAGATTTCAGTGGCACCCATGCTAATAGAAGCATTGTTAATTGCTGGATTATCTCCTCCTATTCCTAGATTTAATCCAAATGATGATCCTTGCTGTTCGTAAGTGTCCTGCATTGTTTCTAAGTTTAAGTTACCTGCTATTTCTAAATTTACTTCATCGGCTTTTATATTTCCACCCTTAATATTAGTATCTCCTGTTGTATTTAGATTGAATGTGCCATTTTCTGCGAGTATTTCTGAATTAGTGTAGGTATTTTGTAAAGTGAAGTTATCTGATTGGTTATAACCCGCACTTAAACCAACTCCATTATTTCCAAATGAAACACTAGCAGTTGTTGTTTTAGAGCCAAAGTCTGATTGAGAAGTATTTTCACCAGCTTTTATATTCGCCGTGCTAGCGCTAATATTTACATCACCATTGTTAGATGCTAAAAGTGATCCAGTTTGATTATAATTTTCATCAGCATTTATATCTATATTATTTCCAGCAGTAAATGTCGATCCAGCTGATTGTTCAGTATTCGTTTTTAAGAAATCTGTGTGATGGGTTGTATCCACGTAACCAGCTGCGTACATTCCTGTACCAAGTGATGTTTCAGCTGCAATAGCTGCATTTTGTGCAGCCATTACAACATTTGTTGTTGCCATTGCCACTCCTGCTACAGCAAGAGCAACTTGCGTAATTGCTAGATCAACTGCTTTTTGACTTGCCCTGCCTTCATTTTTTAGCCCCTTCATTTTGCTCAGTTTTTTTTCTGATTTTGCTAGATTTTTTTTGGAATCTATAAGGGCCTTAGTGGCATAACCAGCATCTACATAAGCATTTCCAACTTTAACACCAATCTCAACTTCTAATTTTGAGTTTTCAGTATTTGTTTTTTGAGTATTTTTAGCATCACTTAAATTGAAATTTCCACCAGTTTTTATTACAGCGTCATTCCCTACAGCAACATTTGAAGCAACAATATCAATATCATTTGTAGAGTTAATTAATAGATTATTTCCAATATTTACATTAGATTCTTTTTGGATTGAATTTTCTTCTTGATATTTATGTTCCTCGCCAGTTCCTTTGACTCCTGCTTTATATGAGCCATTTTCAAATCTGACATCAGTTTCTCCAATTGCTATTTTTTTGTCTTTTTCATAAGAGGAGGAGTTTTCTGCTATGGAAATAATATCTACTTTTGCAGCGTTGATATTACCATCACCTGTAACATTTATATTGGAGCCTTCTATTTTAACATTTTCTATTGCATTAATATTCAAATTGCCATCAACATTAATATTTGAAGCATGTTGAGTAGTTTTAGAACCTCCTTCTTTATTAGTGGTTTTTGTTATAACCGCACGCTCTCCAGAGCCAGTGCGCTCATTTACTTTTTCTTGTAATTTTTCAATCGCCTTATCAATTGTCGAATTAAATCCTGCTAAGCTAACAACATCTCCTGTGGCTGCTATGGCAGCATTTATAGGATTGAAAGAGGTTGATTTATGCTCTTCCCAATGTTCACTTTTTAGCTCTGCTGCAGTTATATTAACATTTTGAACTGAACTTCCACTTACAGTTTCAAAGGTTCCATCTTCTTTTATTTTTAAGCTACCATCACTATTTTCAGCAATAGTAAAATCACCAAAATTTAAGTCACTTCCAACATCTAGAGTTGAGCCTTGAATATTAACATCGCCAAGCTCTACATCAATTTGTAGGTCATTATTAAATGCTAAACTGCTTTCTGCTGCTGTTTCTTGATAATCATAAACCTTATCACTACTTCTAGACATGCTGCCTTTTTTCTTGGATGTTGTATATGATTTTACAGAGTTAATGCCATTTTTAATATTAATATTTCCAACTTGAGAAGTTATTTGACCATTTTCTCCTGTTATATTACTAGCAATGATATCAATATCAGTGACTGAATCTAGAGTTACATCTCTACCGACAATTATATTAGAGGCAACTTGAGTTTGCGTTTCCGTCAAAGATGAAGAACTTTTAGATCGTCCGAAGCTTTTTTTCTTTTTTGTGGCTACATATTTATAGTAAGAATCTTCAGCGGATGTAATGTTTAACTCACCTCCAGTTGTAATATCAGCATTTCCTGTGGCTAAAATATTGCTACCTTTTATATTTGTATTATTACCTGAAGATATAAATAGGTTGCCTGTAATCCCTAAATTAGAGGATAAATTGACTGTCTCATCTTCTATGCTAGTGCTAAATTTTCCTCGTGATACCCTTTTATTTCGCAAAGTGTCAGTAATGATATTAATATCATTACCAGCCACTAGTGAGGAATTGCTACTTGATTTAATATCAGCCGCTTTATTGTTAATGTCATTGCCAGCATCTAAGTATAAAGCAGCTCCTGAGTAAATATTAGAATTACGAGCTTTTTCAGAAAATATATCCTCTCTAACTAGTATCTGATTAATGATGGCTTCATTATTAATGTCATTAGCTGCTTTTAATATTATACTTCCCTTGGAGTAGATATTTCCACCTTGATTTGTAATGTCATTTGCAGCTTCAAAATCAAGACTATTTTCTGCCAGTAAATTACCTTGATTAATAATGTTATTGCTTTTTATGACAATGTTTTTGGCTAATATCATTGAGCCATTATTTAGATCAAAGCCATTGAAGCTATTATTTGCTAAATAAACAGTTGGCACTGAAACCATCTGACCATCAATCATTATTTCTTCATACCAAATAATATCTTTATTTAGATTTGCTATTTGATCAGCTGTTAATTTGATTCCAGGAGATAAGTTTAGATCACCCGCAACATCAAAGGCATTATCAATTAAGTCATTCAAATTATCAGCCCAGCCAATTTTATCCCAGTCTCTTTGTTTTTTTTCAGCTGCCCTAATTTGATCATTGACTATTTTCCATTCATAAAAAGGGTCTCCAAGCCATCTAGCACCGTCAATATTGGGATCATATCCAAATCTATCTTTAAAATATTTTGATCCAGTTAGAATGTTGTGATCTAAAAATGTTGAGTTAGTTTCAACTAAATATTCACTATTTGGATCTCCTTTTTTAAATAAGCCATTGGAGTTTGAGGGTAGAGTAATATTATACTCCCCATTATCTGCAGCTTCATTTACATCATTATAAGCACTATCTGGGGCTATTGGCAAATTGGCATTATCTTCTGTTGGAGTATCATTTTCTACATTATTGATGGCATTTATCGTAAGATTAATGCCACTTGAAAGAATTGAAGGAGTAGTTGATTGAAGAAGAGTTTTTTTCCAGTAAGTGCTCCACCATCTAGACTCTCTACAACCCCTAAGTTTTTTACATTTCTTCCAGTGACTTTCATAAACATATCTGGCATTAGCTGTAAATTGCGTTCTTTTATTTTTAAAGTCTGTTGCTCTTATATCCATATTATTAGCGGCTGTAATCCATGAACTATTGTTCAAGAAATTATCAGCTTCAATATCCATATTATTTGCTGCTATCAAATAAGATTCATTTGTGGTTAGGGTTGATGCAAGATAATCCCTACTATCTAAAACTGTATTTTTCCAAGCATAGCTTAAGTTGTGATATTTTCTGCCAGTAATAGCACTTTCAATATTACTTGGATTAGTTACATCAATACTGTCTTTTCCAATGTTATTAAGAGTTTTTGTCTTTATAAATATATCTCCAAATAAAGATTCAATTCTGCCGCCATTGAGGTTATTAATGCTATTTCCTGCTGTTATTACATCCAAAATACCATTGCTGGTTTTTAAGCTCTTGTAAACACCCTCAGCGTGTTCTTGTAAACCATCTAATTGTAATTGATTATAATTTGTAACATCATTAGCGGAATGATTAAGAACATCATCCATTAATTTTTGTGTGTAATCACCTTTTACATTCACATATTCTTTTTCATAGAGCTTATTAAATATTAATTCAGCTTGAGTTTTGGTGTTATTTTGCGCAACTTCTATTAGATTATCTTTGGTAGCTTTGGCTTGAGCTATTGTTCCTAAAACCGCACCAATTTGTTCTCTAAGGACCGCAAACTTACTATCAGATACAACAAGCCCAGTATAATTACCATTCAAATTATAAAATTTCTGTTTTACATCACCATTTGCTGATAAATAGCCATTTGTTTCTAGGTCATCAAATAATTCTTGATTTTCATTAAAAAAGATATTTGCATCAAAACTTCCCCCTAAGAAATCAGAACCAGATAAAGTGTAAGTGGTATTAATGGTGCTGTAAATTGAATCCTGATTCGCAGTAAACTCATCACTTAGATCGAGATCAGCTGAACTTTCTAAATTATTAAAAGTATCTGTTTTTTTACCATATTGATCAACATATCCTGCAGATTGCAATTCTGATAATAATCTATTAACACTACTATCTAAAGATTTATTGATTTTTTTGAAGCTACTATCATTTAGGCTTTCTTTTTGAATTGAGGATAAAATATCGTTAATGTTACTTTGGTAAATACTCAACTCATCATTGACACTTAACCCACTAACATAATATTTATCATTAACATTTCCTAAATTATCAATATAGTTATTATCTGTTAAGTAAGTGATAACTTGATTTATATCAGCAGTTGCAGTTACGCTATTTAAATCAGTTAATTCCACCATATCACTGGAATCTTGCAATGCTTTAACAATATTAAAAAGCGTTGTTTTATATTGTAGTAAATTGTTAGCTACACTAAAATCATTAATATCTCCTGTAAATCCAGCCTGAATCGCGCCAGTATCATCAATGTAATTTCTTGCCTTTAATTCTGCTAGCAAAGCTGTATCACTTGCGGTTGAAGTTATTCCGCTAAAATCATTTGAAGCAACCTTTCCGGTATCTATGGTATTTTTAATTTGATCATATATTGTCTGCAGGTTTGAATCAAATGCAGAATCGATATTTAGGTCATTAAAACTAGCAAGGGCTGCAAAAGCAGATGTTATATTTCCATTTTGATCAATATATCCATTATTTTTTAAATTAGAAATCAATGTGGCACTATCAATATTTGGATCAACACCTAAAAAAGTATTTTCTATTATTAATCCAGTTCTGGCACTTATCAAAAGATCATAAACATCATCTTTAAAATTAAGGTTAAGATCAGCATCGCCAAAATCTAAACCATTAGCTCCATCACTTATAGTATCACTATAGAAGTCTGCTGTTAATTCATCATTAATATCTATGTAATTTTGGGATTTTAAAGCAGCATAAATATCAGCTGCTTTATCATCGAAATTTCTTTGAATTGCACCAATAAAACTATCTCCACTTGTATCTAATTTTAATGACAAGGCTTTTAAATCGCGGTAGATATTTTCTTTATAATTATCCAAGGTTCCATCAGATTCTAAAGTTAAAGAATTATAATCACTTAGATCTTTAAATGTATCAGTTAGATTACCATCAATATCAATCCAGTTATTGTTAAATAAACTATTCCAGATTTCATCGCTTTTATCAAAACTAATCCAAAAGAAGTTATATTTAGAAACATTGCCATAAGTGGTTTGGTATTTTTCACCATTTAGATAGATGTTATTGAAAGCGTAAATTTCTGAGGCATCATTAGTTAGATCACCACTTACTTGCATATTAATATTATTGCCAGCAAATAGTAAGCCACCATTTTGATTTAACAGATTATTAGAAATTAAAGTATTTAAATCATTAGATGTTAATACTCTTTTATTATTGGTAAAGTTATTGGCAGTTATGTTAATATTACTATTTGACGTAAGTTCTGTATTATTAACGATATCATTAGTTGAGACTAAATTTATGATATTATTGGCGAATAGATATTCTCCATTTAATTCAATATTGCCATTATTAGCCGTCAAGTTTATATTATTACTTGCGTCAGCTAATGAATCTATTGCTGGATCAGGATTTGGATCTGTAAGGTCATTTTGAACTATGTCACCATTGGTGCTAGTGATATTAATATCACGAGCAGATTGCAATCTTTCATATTTAATATCTCCTTGAGCTTCAAAATCAATATCTGAAACATCGCTGACCAAGTCTCCTCTTGCTCTAACACCAACTCCTGCTTCAGACGATATAATCTTAATTTTACCAGCATACATGCCACCAACATAGCTACTATCAAGAGCAAAACTTGGCTTATTTGCAGTTATTGCATCATCTGAAGTTACCTCTTTTGTTCCATAATTATATTTTGCATTTCCTGATTTAATATTGATCTCATCAACTGCACGGATATCTCCATTTACCTCTATATAACGAGATATTATATCAACATAATTTACAGAGCTTCCATCTAATCCTAGATTAAGATAGTTTGGCTTATCAACTCCTGTTATAATAATATTACTTCCAGCATTTGTAGCTAAAGAAAAGTCAGTGATGTTACCGCCACTCATATTTACATTACCAGTAATCAAACTCAATCTACTGGTATTAATAAATCCCGCTCCAGAAACACTGATTCCATTAGGATTAGCTATAATTAACTCTGCTTTACCACCTGCAATTTCAGTATAGCCATTAAGATTAGTTCTGCCGCTTCCTGTGACCTGGCCAATAATTATTCCCGCCTCATTTATTCCTGCTGGAATTAGATTTTGGTTTCCAGAAATTACTCCAGCCAAGTTTGTATTTACCGTTAAATCACCAGAGTTGTTGAATATGGCATTTTGATTATTGACGTTAAAATCGGCAAAATTATTTAACGAAACCCCAGCTCCGCTTGGTGCGGCAATGTTAATTACAGGAGTATTGTTTGGCGCTCTATCTGTTATGGTTCTCGTTGAGCCATCTGGAACTATATGGTCAATATCAACAATATTTCCATTAGCAGTTAGGGCTTTAGCATCGTTTGAAGAAAAAATAAATACAAAAAAGCTTTGAGAGGATAGTAGGGATATTATTAGAAGTGTATGTATAAAATTATTTAAGAAATTTTTGGATTTTATTCTTAAATAATTTAATGTTGCGTGACAATCAAACATAAATTAATTTAATGTTTTTTATTGTTCTTTTCAAAATACAAAAAGGGAGGACTCATTTCTAAGTCTCCCTTTTTACTTTTAATCTTAGTGTTTTGGTTTTTTTAGAATTTATAAGAAGCTCCAATTTTCAGAACATCAACATCTAAGTTATTATCAGCGATATCATAGCTAAAATATTCATATGATAAATTAACATCAATCAAATCAGTTGCTGAGTATTTTACTCCAAATCCATATAATATAGATTCCTCGGTTAAATCACTCTGAGTATTAGACCAGATTGCATTATAATTAATTCTAGACTCTACATATCCTACACTTGCAAAAGTAGCAAATTTATCATTTATATCATATCCTAAATCTAGATTTATGCCATAACTATATCTCAATTTATCATTATAAGAATCACCATCTTTATCTTTATAGCTTATCTCAACATTGTTAAAGTTATAAAACACCCCTGGAGCAATGAAGAAACTATCAAAATTAATAGCATGCTTATAGTTTAGTCCAAGCCCAAATTCTCTACCATCATGTTTTTCATTATAACCATCATAAGATTCAAAGTTAGTATTTAATATATCTAAACCAACATAATTACCTTCGGTTTTAGCAAAAGCCATTGAAGACATTAGAGATCCAATTATAGTAGTCACAATTAATAGTTTTTTCATTTTTTATTTATTTAAAATTATTATTAGTTTTTAAAAAGAATTTTAGAATCTTCATATTAAAGGAGCTACCTATTGATGTCAATAAATATATAAAGATTTATTATATACTGTCTAAAATAGCGACAGTTTTAGACTTAAATTAAAATAGATGGATTCATTATCTTCTTCTATTTCATCAATATTCTTTAGGAATTTGGGACTATGGAGTCCTTTTGCGTATGTCAAATCCCATTTTAAATATTGTCCTGCATAATTTATTGTTGCTCCTGTTCCACTCATATAACCCTCATCTGCAGCTTCGTCTATGACCTTGCTTCTTGCATAGCCGTAATCATAAAAAACTCCTAAGCTAGTTTTTGATAAAAAATTATTAAAAGATATTTTCTTTGCTAAACCAAAATTAAATATATTTGACTCTTTAAGTTTTTCTGGAAATAAATATAGGCTATTAATTTTTAAATCATTTTTTATGTAATAGCCACTATCTCCAGTTAGTTGACTCTCTTCAAATCCTCTTACTGTGTATCTACCGCCAATACCAAATTGCTTAGTGCTGTAAAGACTGTCATTACTATATTTTGAATCAAATGTTAGTTGATGATTGAAAGGTACTTTGATTTTTGGAATATTAAAATTATTATTAATCACTCCATATAATCCATAATATTCAAATTGAGCTTTAGCATCTTTTTGTTGTAAAGTAGAGCTATCTTTTAAAGCTCCCATTGTTTTTAGGCCCTTTGAGTAAGATGGCTGCAAATAGATTGATCCAGTTTTTGTATAAAAAGTATTATTTAAATAAATATTAGCGGTTGTTAGCCTTCTACTATTCACTGGAACATAGGTATCCTCTATATAATTATCACTATCAGATCTTTCTAGTTCTGCTTTTAGTGATATTTTATGTTTTTTACCCCTATTTAAAACCTTATCCAAATAAAAACTTTTTGTTTCCGTATTTCCTGAAGATTTAAAAGTCTGAACATTGCCAATAGTTGTCATTAGATATTTTGAATGAGAGTAACTTCCGCCTAAAGTATAGTAGCCAAGAGGAATTGATCCTGTCATGTAGGTACTTTTGGAATATTTAGTATTTTTATCTTCATTATTGCTACTTGAATGATTTATATAAATATTATCATTCATCCCCAGTAAATTATCCTGATTGATTGTCAATTTATTCTTATACCTACCAGTAGATACATTCCCTGAGTTATCATTAGAAAAGTTAATATTAGTTAAATGACCGACTTTATTATTAATAATAACCTTTGAATAGCCCACTTCTTTTCCAGCTTCAATTCCCATTGTTGCATTGTTAGAAGAAAGCCGATTAATCTGATCAAGGCCTTGTTCAATATCCCTTAAATTCAGAACTCTTTTTTTTAGAAATGGAAATGCTAGAGTTTTTTGAGAAAATCTTCGGTAAGATAGCTTATCATTTAATTTTGAATCGTCCCTTAACTCAATTTCTTCTATTTTTCCTTCTTCAATGACTATTTCCAATATTCCCTGAAAGATTCTTTTGGGATCATAATAAACTCTAGCTGAAATATAGCCT
This sequence comes from uncultured Rickettsiales bacterium, assembly GCA_905478245.1. Lineage (GTDB taxonomy): Bacteria > Pseudomonadota > Alphaproteobacteria > Rickettsiales > UBA1997 > CAJQHT01. The sequence goes on from CAJQHT010000001.1 coordinate 12,674, forward strand.
TTCTTAAAGTAAAGGTTATTTATATTATCTTTAATTTCTTTTAGGTTAGTTTTTGTTAGGCATTTTCCTAAATGTTTTTTGATAAATTTTTTCTGAATATATTTTGAAGAGATTTTTGTATTTTTCTTAATTATAAATTTACTGATTTTTTTACAGGCGCCATTATCAATAAAATCATTATCAAGACCAATTTTGCCGCCCCTCTTTTTAGTTTTACCAATATTATCTATTTCTTTAATTTCTTTTTGCTGAATTATGTTTTGCCTTTCTCTTTGAAGCAATTGCTCATTTCTGATATTTTGATCTATTGCCTTTTGCTGATCTGCATTCAGGGCAAATACTAGAGATGGATATAAAATCACTACTAATGTTAATAATAAGACTAATTTTCTACCCATATATCTTGGCGACTTATTTATTTCTCAATTAAAATTGATCGAAGTAAAGCTTTTATTTTGCAGATAATATTTGCCAATTTATTAAAATTAGTATAAGTAACGTTAACTTACTTTTTTTAAATAAATTGGATTCTAAATATTTATTAGATAAAAATAGAAGTTAGATTATTTATTAATTTTAACTAATTTTAAAAGTTAAGAAATGATATAACTTATTAGAAATCAATGATTGGCAGCCAATTTGTTAATGTATCAATTTAAAACAATTACATGTTAAAATGATACATTAAACAATAATAAAACTTGGTAAACTACATATGAATAGTTCTATTCTCAACCCCTAAAGCAGCTTCTTTGATTGCTTCATTATAAGTTGGGTGAGCATGACATGTTCTGGCAATATCTTCACTACTGCCACCAAATTCCATGGCCACAACAATTTCATGAATCATATTTCCAGCTTCTCTGCCAATTATATGGGCACCTAAAATTTTGTCAGTTTTAGCACATGATAATATCTTAGCAAAACCCTGCTCGTCGCCAGTTGCTCTAGCTCTTGAATTTGCCATCATTGGGAATTTACCAGATTTATAATCAATATTTGCAGCCTTTAATTCCTCTTCAGTTTTACCAACAGAAGCCACTTCTGGGTAAGTATAAATTACATTTGGAATACAATCATAATTAATATGAGGCTTTTGCCCTACTATTAATTCTGCAGCAACCACGCCTTCATCCTCGGCCTTATGAGCAAGCATAGGGCCAGTTGTAACATCACCAATAACATAAATATTATCAATATTTGTTCTTAAATGATCATTTTCTATAAAGCCTCTATCATTTAATTTAATACCAACATTTTCTAAGCCAAGATTTTCAGTATTTGGCCTTCTGCCAATTGCAACTAAAACAATATCTGCTTCAATTTTATCTGTTTTGCCATTTTTTACTGATTCAATTTCCACAATTGCACCATTTTTAGATTTTTTCACTGAAGTAACTTTAGTTGACAATCTAAATTTAAAATTCTGCTTTTCAAGGATTCTTTTAAATTGCTTTGAAACCTCATTATCCATTGCTGGAGTAATTTTATCAAGAAATTCTACAACTTCTATTTCAGCGCCAAATCTACCCCAAACTGAAGCCATCTCAAGGCCAATAACACCAGCACCAATAACAACAATCTTTTTAGGAACTGATTTTAATTCAAGAGCGCCCGTTGAAGATATTATAACTTTTTCATCAATGTCTACACCCGGTAAATTAGTAACTTCACTACCAGTAGCAATAATAAAATTCTTCGCAGAAATTTTACTTTTTTTACCTTCTTTATCTGTAACTTCAAGAGTATTTTTATCTAAAAATTTACCAGATCCAGTAATATTGGCTACTTTATTCTTTTTTAAAAGACCGGAAATTCCTTTAGTTAAATTACTAACAATTTCATCTTTTTTAGCTATTAATTTCTTAACATCAATTTTAACATCTCCAGTTGTAATGCCAACATCACCAAGATTATGAGCAGCATCATGAAATTTATGAGAAGCTTCAAGTAAAGCCTTTGAGGGAATACAGCCAACATTAAGGCAAGTACCACCCAAGGTGTCTCTTTTTTCTACGCAAGCAGTTTTTAAGCCAAGCTGTGCTGCTCGAATTGCAGCAACATAACCACCGGGTCCGCCACCAATAACAACTAGGTCAAAATTTTGTTCAGTCATTTTAATTTTATTTAATTATTTAAATTTTATTAGAATTTATTTATAAATCCAAAAGAAGTCTTCTTGGGTCTTCTAATAATTCTTTAAGCCTAACTAAGAAAGTAACGGCTTCTTTGCCGTCAATAATTCTGTGATCATAAGATAAAGCCAAGTACATCATTGGTCTAACTTTTATTTCACCATTAACAACCATTGGTCTTTCTTGGATTTTATGCATACCCAAAATACCAGATTGTGGAGGATTTATAATTGGAGTAGACATTAGTGATCCATAAACACCACCATTTGAAATTGTAAATGTCGCACCACTTAAATCGGCCATAGATAATTTACCATCTCTTGCTTTTGTGCCAAGCTCAACAATTCCACCTTCAATACCAGCTAAACTAAGCGTGTCAGCATTTCTTAAAACAGGAACAACTAAACCTTGTGGTGATCCAACTGCAATTCCAATATCATAATAATTTTTATAAACAATATTTTTATCCTGAATTTCAGCATTAACTGCCGGTATTTCTTTTAAAGCACTGATTGCAGCTTTTACAAAGAATGACATAAAACCTAATTTAATATCATGCTTTTTTTGGAATTGATCTTTATATTCACTTCTAAGAGCCATAACATTTGTCATGTCAACTTCATTGAAAGTAGTTAAGATAGCTGCTATATTTTGTGATTCTTTTAATCTTTGCGCTACTTTTTGACGCAATTTAGACATTTTAACAATTTCAACTGGCTTTTCATCATTTAATTGAGAATTAGCTGTATTAGATGAAGATTGACCTGAGGCAATCGCGCCCAGCACATCACCTTTTGTAACTCTGCCATCTTTACCGCTACCAGAAACTTGAGAAGTATCAATATTGTTTTCTGCCGCAATTTTTCTTGGAGCAGGAGAAAGACTATCACTGAGCGATGAAGATGAGGCAGGGGAAGATTTTTGTGCGTTATTTGTAGTAGTAGAAGATTCTTGTACTTTAGTAGCTACAGCAGATCCACCTTTTGTCATTAAAGCAACTAAATCATTAACTTTAACATCATCACCTTCACTAACTTTAATTTCAGTAATAACTCCTGCCGCAGGAGAATTAACCTCCAATGTTACTTTATCAGTTTCTAACTCAACAATAAGCTCGTCAACTGCAACGGCATCACCAACCTGTTTATGTAATTTAGCTATTTGAGCTTCACTTACCGACTCTCCTAATGCTGGAACTTTTATTTCAATTGTCATTATTTTTTATATTTTATTATTATATATTAATATCAGCTTAAAGCCAGCTCTATAAGAGCTTTTTGTTCTTTAGCGTGATAATTAGCATAACCAGTTGCAGGAGAAGCGCTAGCAACTCTTGAAACAAGTTTTGGTCTAGAATTTTTATGTTTAATATTTATTAGAGATTCTTCAATTAACTCATTGACAAAACTCCAAGATCCCATATTTTTTGGCTCTTCTTGACACCAAATAATTTGAGCATTGTTATATTTCTTTAATTCTTTTTCTAAAGAATCGCTAGCAAAAGGATAGATCTGCTCAAGGCGAATTAAGGCAATATCATTAATTTTCTTTTCCTTTCTTGCTGCAAGTAAATCATAATAAATCTTTCCTGAGCATAAAACCACCTTTTTAACTTTGTCATTAGCTGCAATTTTATCAGTTTCAGCTATTACTTCTTTAAATTGAGTTTTGCCAGTAAAATCTTCAATATTAGAAACTGCATAAGGGCTTCTTAGTAAAGATTTAGGAGACATAACAATTAAAGGTTTACGATCTTTTAAATGTAATTGCCTTCTTAAAGCATGGAAAAAGTTTGCTGGAGTTGTTATATTAACTACAAACATATTATCATTAGCACAAGATTGTAAATGTCTTTCTAATCTAGCAGAAGAATGTTCTGGACCCTGCCCTTCAAAGCCATGCGGCAATAACATTACCAAATTAGATTTTCTCAGCCATTTTTCTTCACTGGAACAAATAAATTGGTCAAAAATTATCTGAGCGCCATTAGCAAAATCACCAAATTGACCTTCCCAGATAGTTAAACCGTCAGGAGTGGATAGACTATATCCATATTCAAATCCCAAGACAGCATATTCTGAAAGAATACTATCATGAACCTCATATTTTGCCTTAGCAGAGATATTATTATATGGATAATATCTTGAGCCATCACTAGAATCATGATAAACACTATGACGATGTGAAAAAGTTCCCCTGCCAACATCTTGACCAGTAATTCTAACTGGATAATCTTCATTTAATAAAGATGTAAACGCTAGAGCTTCCGCCGTTCCCCAATCAATATTTTTGCCAATTATAAGATTTTCTCTTTTAGCGGCAATTTGACGCGCAATTTTAGGGTTTATATTAAAATTATCAGGAATATGAGTAATTTTTTGACCTAAATCTTTAAATTGATCAGCAGAAATAGCAGTAATAGGTGTTTTTAAGTCACCATTTTTAATATGAGACCAAGATTTTTTTAACCAATCAGCTTCTTTTGCTTTATAATTTTGAGCAATTTCAAATTCTTTTTCTAAATGGCTATTGAATTTAGCAACAATATTTTTATATTCCTCATCGCTTATAACAGAGTTATTTTTAAGATTGTCAGAATATATTTTCTCAAGATTGGGATGATTTTTGATTTTGCTATACATTACAGGCTGAGTATACATAGGCTCATCACCTTCATTATGACCATATTTACGATAGCAAATAAGATCAATTACAACATCTTTTTTGAATTCCTGTCTATATCTTAAAGCTAAATCAGATATTTTTACAACCGCTTCAACATCATCACCATTAACATGGAATATTGGTGCGTCAATAGCCTTGGCAAGATCAGAAGCATAATTTGTACTTCTAGAATCAGTAGGGTTAGCAGTAAAGCCAATCTGGTTATTAACAATTAAATGAATAACTCCTCCTGTATCATATCCAGCTATGCCACTCATCATTAAAGTTTCAGCAACACTGCCCTGGCCAGCAAAAGCAGCATCACCATGCACTAACAAAGCTAAAGCCTGACTTCTTTCTTGGTCTTGAAATAAATCTTGTTTTGCTCTAATTCTGCCCATTACCACAGAATTTACCGCCTCTAAATGAGAAGGATTAAAAGCCAAAGATAAATCTATTTCATTGCCAGCAATTTTACGAGTATTTGCATATCCCATGTGATATTTAACATCACCTAATTTAGTTATTGATTCTGGAATATCTGGAACATATTTGAATTCTGACATTGTTCTGTGATAAGGCTTACCCATAATACCATTTAAAGTATTAAGGCGTCCACGATGTGCCATTCCGATAACAATTTTCTTTATGCCAGATTTTGCACCTTGATCAATAATTTTTTCTACAACATTAATTGAAGATTCCCCACCCTCAACTGAAAAACGCTTAGCTCCCGGGAATCTTTTATGTAAAAATTGCTCAAATTTAGTTGTACGAACAATTTCTGTTAAAATTTTTATTTTTTCATCATTGTCAAGATTGCTAGTTAATGTTTCAACTAAGTTTTTATTAATCCATTCAATAGAATTATCATTATTGATATTTTTATATTCAGCACCAACGCTTGATTTAAATATTAAATCCAACCTATCGATAATTTGATATATTTTAACTTTCTCAAAACCAAGAACACCGTTTAAATTAATTTCTTTTTCTAGATCTTCATCATTAATACCGTGATACGCAGCTTTAATTTGGGCAGGATATTTTACTTCAGACAAAGATAAAGGATCTAAATTAGCAGCAAAATGCCCTAAATTTTCATAAGAGGTAATTAAGTTTAAAACTTTTAATTTTAGAAAATCTAAATTATCTAATTGTGTTGAAATATTTTTAGACTTTTTAACTTCTTTTTTAGTAAAGGATGAAATATCAAAATCTTGACTACCTACAACTTTGAGATTTTTCTTAGACCAGCTAGCACCCTTGCTATCACGAATTAGATCCTGAATATCATCATTAATATCATCATGATTTTCTGCAAAATAACTCTTCCAATCATCACTAACTAAAGAAGGATCTTCTATATATCTTTTGTAGATTTCTTCAATAAAAGTATAATTACCACTAAAAATATGAGTAGTGTTTGATAGATTTTGACTCATTATAATTAAATATTTAAATGAAATTTATATTATTATATTTTTATAAGAACACTAATAGATATCTAGCTATTAATTGATAAATTAAGCACATTATTACCTTAAAATAAACAATTATTAAATAAAAATCAAGTCTCTTTTGAAAATCTTTACATAAATTTGAATGCCTCAAATCACTTTGATTCAAAACAGTCCTATAATTAATATGCTATACTTAAGTCTAAAATTTG
>CAJQHT010000002.1 GCA_905478245.1 uncultured Rickettsiales bacterium
GTGAAAATATTTACGGTGAAGGTGGTGATGATCAACTTTACGGTAATAATGGTAACGACACCATCTATGGTCAAGATGGTAATGATTATTTAAATGGTGGAGCTGATAATGATACTCTTTATGGTGGTAATGGTTATGATAAAATAGAAGGAGGAACTGGAGATGATACTATCCATGGCGGTGATCAAAATGATGCTCTTTATGGGCAATGGGGTAATGATACTATCTATGGCAATAATCATGATGATTTTATTAATGGTGGAGAAGGTGATGATACTATAGAAGGCAATAATGGTAATGACACAATATTTGGAGCAGCAGGAAATGATTATATTTATGGAGGGGGTGACAATGATCTAATTATAGGAAATGAAGGTCATGATATTATAGAAGGAAATGAAGGCAATGACACAATTTACGGCAGAGAAGGTAATGATATTATTAATGGTAATGAAGGAGATGATTATATTAGTGGTGGTGAAGGCTACGATATTATAAATGGGGATATTGGCAACGATATTCTATATGGTGACGGAGGGGTTGACATAATACATGGAGATGAAGGTAATGATTATATCTATGGAGGTAGTGGCAATGATCAATTATATGGAGATACTGGAAATGATATAATTTATGGTGGTAGTGGAAGTAATATCATAGAAGGTGGTGACGGTAATGACACAATCACTGGTGGTGAAGATTATGATAGAATAGAAGGGGGAAATGACGATGATATTATTTTTGGCAGATCAGGTGGAGATGAGCTATATGGTGGTGATGGTAATGATATCATAAGTGGCGGAATGGGAAATGATATTTTAATCGATGGAATAGGAAGTGAAAATCTAATAGGCGGAGCTGGTAATGATATATTTATTATTACCAAGAATGATCAGACAGTAGATAGTGATATAATAGAAGATTTTAACAAGAATGAAGATAGAATCATAATTAAAATAGATTATAAAAATCCAATTACCTTTGCCACTCTTCAGAGTCTTATGAGTCAAAATGGCAGCAATACTGAAATTAATTTTGATAATGGTCAAAAGATTATAATTAAAGATACTAATATAGCAGATCTTACAACAGATAATCTAGCAATTGGTCTAGCTGGTGGACAAGATAATGACATCCTATTTGGCACAAATAGTGATGATGTATTATTTGGAGAAGGTGGAGATGATCAAGTTTATGGCGGCTTGGGAAATGATGAATTATGGGGCGGTAAAGGTGCTGACATCCTTTATGGTGAAGATGGGGATGATATACTTAGATATGAGGCGGATGATGTATTTGAAGAAATGACAACAACAATCCATTTTGATGAAATTGGAACATATAAAGGTGTTTATGATGAACAAAATCATTACGCTCATGTAACAATGTTTTTTGAACAAAAATTCATCTACTCTCCAAAAATAGGAACTGTTATTGATGCTTCCTATGGTGAAAATGATGACATTTTTATTCCAAATTACATGGTAATGGATAGAGAGGAGTTAAATTTACAATATGAAGATAGGCTAATTTTTCAGTTATCTTATAAAAAAGGGAGCTATAGCGAAAAATATTTCAACGGCATGACTGGTAGATATGATATTGATCTTAATGACGCCTTATCTAAAGATATTAGACCTGATGGCTCCGAAACTAATTTAATCCAATGGAGAATGAGACAAATCTATGAACAAAGCTTTGATAGAATAGAATATTCCTATAATTCAGCTAATAAATTTGCCACTAAAAATTTCTATACAGATGAAACAATAATCATAAATGGCTATAATAGATCATTTGATTCATTCAATGGTGGAGATGGTACTGATATTTTATTGATGACAGAAGGTGATGATATGTTATCTTTAAACGATCCAACATCATCCAATCCAAACGAAGGAGCATCAAGATTAATTGATATTTCAGTAATCTATGCCAATGATGGTGATGATATAATCAACCTCACCTCTCCAAAATATACGCATGATGATTTAATAATCTATGGTGGCAATGGCAATGACAGAATTTGGAGTTCTATCGGAAATGATACCTTATTTGGCGGAAGTGGTAATGATGAAATTTATGGTGGAGATGGAGATGATTTTATAAGTGGAGGAGATGGTAATGATGTCTTAATAGGAGGTAAGGGCGATGATATTATAGAAGGCGGAAATGGAGATGATCAAATATCTGGCAATGAAGGAGATGATATAATTGAAGGTGGAGTTGGAGCTGATATTTTAGATGGTGGAGAAGGAAGTGAAATAGATGGAGACACAATTTCTTATTCAACATCAACCTCTGGAGTCACGATAAATATTGCTGATAATATAGTAAGTGGTGGAGATAGTGAGGGTGATATAATCTCCAACTTTGAAAATATCACAGGCTCAAACTTCGTAGATAATCTAACTGGTGATGAAAATAACAATATTATTACCGGTGGACAAGGAGATGACATTTTAACTGGTGGTGGCGGAAGCGATACCTATATCTACAATATTGGCGATGGAAATGACACTATTACAGATGGCGTTAATAATCATGGCGATAAAATAACATTAGATGCTTCTATAAATAAAGATGATTTAATCTTTGAATCAAGCGAAGATGGAAATGATTTAATAATTAAAATAAAAGGTAATGATACAGATTCATTAATTATCAAAGATCAATTAGCAAGCAATGGAACTGTTTCAAGGATTGAAGAAATATTTTTTGCTAATGATATTGACTCATCTATTAATTTAGAAAATCAAACCATATTAAATAATGAAGATGAAGCAGTAGAAATAAATTTAGATGAAATTGAGCAATCAAGAATTCTAAGTCAAAATATAAGTTTTACTTCAGATAAAAAAGGTTCAGTAATTTATGATGAAAATACTGGAATCATAACTTATAAGCCAGATCAGGATTTTAATGGCATTGAAGTTTTAACCTATAATATAACAGATGAAGAAGGCAGTGTAATTAAAACTAATTCTATTAATCTATTATCATCTCCTGTAAATGACAATCCATATGGTATAATTGAAAATCTAGAAACTATCGTTGGAATAAAATTCAAATATGATATTTATACTTTTATAGGAAGCGAGGAAGAAGCTAAGCAAAAAGCTAAAGACGAGAAAGCAATTATTGTTTTAAAAAATAGAGATGGTGACGAAACTAAAAATAAGATTTATCATTTAAATGATGAAAATGCAGTCATAGAGTTAGATTTAACTTTATATGACAATGAGTATTTAGATCTTTTAGAAAAGCTAACGACATTAAATATCACTGAGGAAAAGTCATATAGACCAATTGAACTTGGAATAAAATCACAAGATTTTAATAATCTATTACTAGCTGTTGGCTATAACACTCAATTCTCCATTAATCTAAATGATTATATTAAAGATGTAGATCAAGATGATCTTACTTATATGATAAATGTAAAAAATCAAATTGGACTTCCTCATTGGCTCACTTTAAATGCAGAAACTGGTGAATTATCTGGTATCTTTGGACGCGATGGCAAAATAACTTTAGAAGTAACAGCAAGTGATGCAAATGGTGGAATTTATCAAACAACATTTGACATCAAAGCTAATGTTGATTTATCGCAAAGAGTTATTGATCTTCCAGAAATAGAAATTATCAATGGTACTGATTTTAATGATAGAATAGAAGCCAAAAAGGATAGACAAGATTTAATATCCACAGGAGATGGTGATGATGAAATTGTTTATGTTCAAGATAATGTCTGGCAAGATACAGATATAATTAGCTTTTTTGCTTGGAATGTTTACTCAGGAGACCTTGTTTCCGTAAATGGAAAGCAGCAATCTTTTGATTCGTTTGATGGTGGAGTTGGAAATGACACTTTAAGCCTTACAAGTGGTAATGATGTATTATTTTTAGATGATCCTATAACAAGCTCGCTTTCTAATAGCGCCAGAATATCAGGAATAGAAATAATCAATGGCGGAAAAGGAGATGACATTATTGATCTATCTTCTCTTAACTATGAATATGGCGATGTTGAATTAAATGGTGAAGATGGAGATGATGTTCTCTGGTCCAATAGTGGTGATGACACCCTCAATGGTGGAGATGGTAATGACAATCTACAAGGCGGAGCTGGTAATGATGTTTTAAATGGCGATGCTGGAGACGATGTCTTAAAAGGATATGATGGAGATGATATCTTAACAGGCGGAGCAGGACAAGATATTCTAACAGGAGGCTTTGGATATGATTCCTTTGACTTCTCATTTCTTGATGATTCAACCATTAATAAATCTGATCTAATAACCGACTTCACTCAAGGTGAAGATTCTATTAACTTCTCTAACTTTGCTTTTATGGCAATTGCAGAAGGAGAAGGTGGCAATGGCACAATTGGCTATAATTATGACGAAGAAACTGACATTACAACAATAGCAGATCCTGATTCAGATTTTGCTCTACAGCTATCCGGAAAAATTGATTTAACAAATGACGATTTTGTTTTTTAGATAGGGAATTATATCAAAGTCCATCTTTAAAATGGTTTAGAATTAATTAAGTAATTTAACTAAGCCTTGAGGAATATATTTATATTGGCATTATACTAATTTATAAGTTAAAATGGTATTAAATCCTGGTTTAAAGAGGTGTACTTACGAAAAAGAATGGGTGATTATTTAATTTGTTTCTACATATTTATTATCGTATAATATATATTATGTAAAATAACTATTGTTGTGGAAGAGGTGAGACGTGATGTAATAATGATTACAGTCTATTTTTGTTAAAGGTGGGGTTTTTGGTGTTAATTGATACCAAGCCCCATCTTTAAATTATATCATTTATTAAAGGTGGGACTTGGTATAAGGTATATGGAGGTGAATAATTAATTTTTAATTAAACGGTATATATAATCCTATCTATTCTTTCTAGAGGTGGATCTATTTTGTTATTTATCTTTAACTTCTAACTAATTTGTGATAACTATCTGTAAGTAAAGTAGTGATTTCGCTTATTTTTGGATAGAAATATTGATTGTTAACTTCCCCTACTCTTGTTACTTCAGCAGCGCTTCCTGTTAGAAATGCATCTTTAGCATCCTTGAGCTCTTCTGGCTTTATGCGTCTTTCAATAACTTTGATTGAATTTTCTTTAGCTATTTTAATAATTGTTTGACGAGTTATGCCGTTTAGAAAGCGATCTGCGGTTGGTGTGTGTAATTCGTTATTCTTCATAACTAAAAATAAATTTGCTCCTGTTGCCTCAGCTAAGAATCCTTCGTGATCAAGCATTAAGGCGTCGTTATAGCCTTCATTTTCTGCCTCATGCTTTGAAATGGTGCATATCATGTAAAGCCCAGCTGCCTTGGCGTTTACAGGTGCTGTTTTTGGATCTGGTCTTTGGTATTTGGCAAATTTAAGCCTAACTCCCTTCCTCCTGGCTTCGTCAGAATAGTAAGGTGGCCATGGCCAGCAAGCAATAGCGGTATGTATGAAGTTGTTTTGAGCAGAAATTGCCATTTTATCAGAACCTCTCCAAGCAAAGACCCTCATATAGCCATCGATAATATTTTGCTTCTTAGCTGTTTCTTGCTTGAATTTATCTAATTCTTCTGCTGAATATGGAACTTTAAAACCAAGATAATTAGCTGATTCATGAAGTCTTCTTGAGTGCCAAGAACATTCAAATATTTTTTTATTATATATTCTTTCTCCTTCAAAGACACTGGAAGCGTAATGTAGTCCGTGATTTAAGATATGAACTTTTGCTTCTTTCCATTCAATAAAATCTCCATTATACCAAATAAAGCCATCTCTTTGATCAAAAGGTATTATATCTGTCATTTTTATTTTATTGAATTAAAGAATAATATATTGTAATTTATTGCTAATCCTTGTTTTTACTGAGTTTATTAGTGGGTAGACTTTGTCTTTCGCAAGGTTTTTTTTAAAGAAAAAATAATAAAATATTATTATTATATAGTCAATTAAATATAAAATGTTTGGAAAGAATAAGGTTCTAGGAATAGTAAAGGGAGATGGAAATAAGTTGGAGGTTAACGATATTTTTACCACTTTTCAAGGTGAGGGAGTTTATAGTGGGCACCCTGCTCTTTTTGTCAGGCTTTCCGGCTGTAATCTGTCTTGTGAATTTTGTGATACTGAATTTGAAGAATCAAAAAGGTTGGAATTAAATGAAATAATTTTAAAAATCAATGAATTAAATAAGGATAATTTTGCCAAATTAATTGTTATAACAGGCGGTGAGCCAATGCGTCAACCTATTGAAAATTTATGCAAGATTCTAATAAATATGGGTTTTTTAGTGCAAATTGAAACTAATGGCACTATTTACCGTGAATTACCCAAAGATGTTGATATTATTTGCTCTCCTAAGAATAATGGCAAGGGTTATTTTGTCATTAGAAAAGATTTATTAAAAAGAATCAATGCCTTTAAATTTATTGTTTCATCTAATAATAAAAATTATAATTTTATTCCTGATGTTGGGCAAAATCTATATAAAACAAATGTTTATTTGCAACCAATGGATGAGTATGATAAGAAAAAAAATAAAGAAAATATGGATTTAGTACTTCAATTAGCAAAGAAAAATAGCTGTAGAATATCTCTGCAATCTCAGAAAATATGGAATATTAAATAGATGCTACTCATTAAATATGAAGTCTGGCGCTATATCAATTCCTGCCTTTAATGAATGATATTACTACATATGTTGCGATGTCAGATAGTTATAAACTAATATATTCTCTATTACTCTTTGTATATAATTTCTGGTTTCGCCATAAGTGACTAATTCTATCCAATCTATCACCATGTCAATATTATTATCTTTATAATCATCTGCATTGCTATAAATGCTTGGATCGTAAAATTCTTTTATCCATCTTTTTGTGCTATTTGGTCCGGCATTATAAGATGATATAGCTAAAATTTTAGAATCATTAAATCTGGTTAATAAATCTTGAATATATTTTGAACCAATTCTTATGTTATAATCTATGTCGTTTTTTAATCTTCTAGAAGAATATTTAATTTTTAATTTTCTGGCTGTTTGTTGGGCGGTTTCTGGAATTATTTGCATAAAACCTATTGCCCCAGCTGAACTTACCGCTCCTCTGGCAAAACCGCTTTCCTGTTTAATTAAAGCATGGATTAAGCTTGAATTTGGAGAATCTTTTATTTTGTCTATAATTTTAAATTGCTTTTTGATGAAAAAAATATTTTTCCTATTAGAGAATCGATAAACTTTATGAGCCATCTCTTCCCCGCCTACCTCTTCCACTAATTTAATTATTGCTCCTATTTTACCTTGCGAATTAAGGCTTTTAATAATTTCCTTTATCATTATTAAAGCATCCTCTTTGTCATTCATTAACATTAATAGATAAGCGGATCTTAAAGCCATTTTGTAGGAAATTATTTTAACATCATTGTCTAATATTCTAGGCTCTTTTGGTAAGAAAAATAGATTAAATGAGATGTTATCAATTAATGATCTATATTTATGAATGGCGAGTTGACCATAAAAATATGTTGGATATTGTGTTGCTATTTTGTACCAGTGAATAGCTTTCTTGGAATCATTTAATTTTTCAAAAGACATTCCAAGCCAGTAAGCAGCTCTGGAGACACTGATAGGATAAGAGACGTTGGCATATAATGTTTTAAAGTGATTGATAGCTTGCTTGGGGTTATCAAGGAAGCGAAGTGATATCCATCCTGCCAACCAATTTGCTTCGGTAAATTCGTTTGATTCATTGTTTAAGCCGTGATTTTTAATTATATTATAAGCATTTTTATATTTTTTACTTTTTAATGATTCTCTGCCGTAAATATGTCTTAATTTCCACCATTTTTTAGGGTATTTTGTTTGCTCTGGTATCGCCAAGAGTAGCTTTATTGTTTTTTTGACATTATTTTTTTTGTGATAAAATACAGCCTTCTTATATTGTAAATGCTCACTTCCTCTTAGTTTTCTTGGTACTGAAAATAAGATATCATCAATATGTTTTGGATTCTTATTAATTTCAATAATTGCCTTAAATAGCTTTTGATGGTCTTTATTGATTAAGTGCATTATGTTTTTTGCTGAATCAATTCTACTATCCCATAATAATTTATTAATTCTGGTTATATGATTTTCTTCATTTAATTGACCACTATATTTGTTAATAAAATCACCCTGCTCTTTAATAGTAAAATCATGATTTTCCCATATATCTGCTACAAGAGTTTTTATTTCTTGAAAAAGCTTACTTTTATAGATAATGTTATTTTTTTCCTGATCCATGGAATTAATTTTACTTTTCAATAAATGTATTTTTAATTCTTTGTTTTTTGGTTGATTTTTTAGAATATATTCTTGATAGATCGATTCATCTAATTTTTTTTCTATAATTAAATTTTCAATATTATTATTTATGATGTTTATTTCTGGAAAATAAGAGTTATTTGCTGCAAATTTTACAATATTTTCAAATTCTATATTTTTAATATTATCTGAATCTATATTTTTATATTTACTCCATAGAGCTATATTTAGTAATGCTTTATATAGATGTTTGTTTGATGATTTCATGTTTTTAGACCTTTTAATAGCCTGTTCATAATTTTTATTATCAATTAATATAGCGACATCTTTAACTATTTTTAGGCCATTTTTATCAAGACCATCCCACATTTGAACTGATATGGCTGTTTGTGATGATAGGGCTAGTTTTGGATATAGTAGTGACAAGAAGATTAGTGAGAATGTGGCAAGATTTTTTAAGTAATTGTAATTTATTATTTTTACTAACAAGGTAATGGGGTATATTTAATAAAATTTTAATTGATTTGTTGAGAGTTTGATTGTATTTTATTATGAAGTTAATTAATTTACAATAAAATTGATTTTAAAAAATGAATTTATTAAATAAAATAATCATACAATATTCTTGCAATAAGGTCGGTACTGATGAATTTGGTAATTGTTATTTTGAAAAAAAATCAGTTTCTCAAAATGGTAAAAAGAAAAGATTTGTTATTTATAAGGGAATGGTTGAAGCTTCCAAAATTCCATCAAATTGGCATAGCTGGATACACTACACCTCTGATAAAGCTCCAATAAATATTAACACCAATAGAAGCCCTTGGCAAAAAACTCATCTGCCAAATTTAACTGGAACTATAAATAAATATTCTCCCATAAAAAATAATATAGAAAATGATACAAAGTTATCAAAAAATTCTAATTATGAATCTTGGATCCCTAATTAAATAACTATAAAAAATGAAAAATAGCCTTTTTGAATTAATAGTTGGAACTTTAGTATTAATTGTTGCTATATATTTCTTCGTATTCTCTTTTCAGAAAGCTGATCTGTCCAGCCCTGATTCTTACAAGATTATTGCCGAGTTTGATGATATAGGAGGCATTGGAAATGGTAGTGATGTTAAAATATCTGGAGTTAAGGTTGGGACTGTTGATTCTCAAAAATTAAATTCTGATAATTATAGAGCTGTTTTAACTTTTAATATTGACAATAAAATTAAATTACCAGCTGATTCTTCGGCAAAAATAATGAGTTCTAGTCTTCTTGGTGGGAAATTTATTGGAATTGAGCCTGGTGCTGATGAGGAATATCTAGCTAACGGAGAAAAAATAATCTTTACTCAATCGTCAGTTAATTTAGAAAAATTATTGGGTAAATTTATATTTGGCTCTAAGAGTAAAAAAGATGAATAAGATTAAACCCCTTTTTTTAATGAGTAATATTACTTATTTTATATTGCTATTATCAATATTTTGCTTTGTTAATATTGGTGATTTATCTGCTTTTAACTTGGGTGCAAATAAAGATGTAGCTATTGAAGATGAAAAAGAAATTGTAGTAATAATTCCAAAAACGATTAAAGATACTGATCCTAAAAGATTTCATGATATAGCAATTTTACAAAGCTTAAACAAGATAACAGCAACAACTGAAGAGTTGGAAATTGAAGTTGGTGAAGAGATTGAGTTTGGTAAGATTAATATTTTGGTTCATAAATGCTGGAGTGCAGAACTCCATAAAAGACCTGAGAATAAAATATTATTAGAGATTTTTCAAAAAAACGATAGACAGGACAATAAGGAAAGAATATTTTATGGCTGGATGTTGTCTTCTTCACCTTCTATATCTGGGTTAGAGCATCCTATTTATGATATTTTTGCTCTTAAATGTATTAATCAAGTAAAAAATGAAGATGAATAATAAAATAAAAATATCTCCTTCAATTTTATCTGCTGATTTTGCTAATTTGCAAAAAGATGTAGAATTAATAACAAAAGCTGGAGCCGACTATATCCATATTGATGTTATGGATGGAAATTTTGTGCCGCCAATCACTATTGGTGCCGATGTTGTTAAATCCCTTAGGAAATATTCAAAATTACCATTTGATGTGCATTTAATGATTAATAATCCGGATAAACATATTGAAGATTTTGCTAAGGCTGGGGCCGATATAATTACTATACATGCTGAAGCTACAACTCACTTAGATAGGTCTATAGCAAAAATTAAAAGTTTTGGTAAAAAAGCTGGAGTCTCCATTGTTCCATCAACCCATGAATCTATTTTAGATTATGTTATTAGCGACATTGATTTAATTTTAATTATGAGCGTTAATCCTGGCTATGGAGGGCAAAAATTTTTAAAATCACAATTAGAAAAAATTAGCAATTGTCGTCAAAAAATCATTAAATCAGGAAGAAAAATTGATCTTGAAGTTGATGGTGGTGTAAACGATAAAACAGCTAAGCAGGCCATTGAAGCTGGTGCTGATGTTTTAGTATCGGGATCATATATTTTTAATTCAAAAAATTATAAAGAGGCTATTGATAATTTGCGTAATTCATATTAATTAATATTTCCTATGAAAAAGATAGCTATTTTTGGCATTGGTATTTCTGGAATTTCTTTAATTGACTATCTTGTTCAAAGTAGCAAAAATATTATTGCTATTGATGATAGTGTAGAATCTTTAGATAGACTAAAAGAAAAATATCAAAATAAAATAGAATTACTAAATAAAATTGATTTTTGTCATGATTTAGCAAAAATTAATTGGAAAAATTTAGAATATCTAATTATCTCTCCTTCTATTTCTTTAAAATACCCCAATCCACATAAAATAGTTGAATTGGCTAGTGAAAATAATTGCAAAATTATTGGTGATTTAGAATTATTTTATTTGCTTAATGAAAATAAAAATTTTATTGGCATTACTGGTACTAACGGTAAATCAACTGTTACCTCTTTAATCGGACATATATTTAAAGAAAATAAGATAGATTCTGCTATTGGTGGCAATATTGGTATTCCGGTTTTTGATTTAAATGAAGTTGAGAGTTATATTTTTGAAATATCTTCTTACCAATTAGATTTAAGTAATAAATTAAAATTTAATATAGCTGCTCTTTTAAACATTACCCCTGACCATCTTGATCGCTATAACGGGATGGCTGGATATATAAAATCAAAAGAACAAATTTTTAAAAATCAAAATCAAAATGATTTTACTTTAATTAATGTTGATGATTTAAATTGTTATAAAATATATCAAAATTTAATAGAAAATAAAGAATTCAAAGCAAAAATCATCCCATTATCAATAAAAAACTCGTTAAGTAACTCCATTTCTTTTATTGACGATAGGATCATTAATAACATCAATAAAAAAAGCTATATTATTCCAGAAAATCAATATTTAAAAGGAAATCATAATAAGCAAAATATATTATTTTCATATGCTGCGTCATATTTAAGTAAAATTAATGATGAAGATATTATAAAATCAATAAAAAATTTCAAAGGCTTAAAGCATAGATTGCAATTTTTAAAGAAAATGCAAAATATTACATTTATAAATGATAGTAAGGCGACAAATATTGAATCAGCATCATGCGCCCTTGAGTCTTATGATAATATATTCTGGATAGTTGGAGGTGAATCAAAAAATAATGATTTATCTTTAATATTAAAACATAAAAATAAAATAAAAAAAATATTTCTTATAGGACGGGATCAAAAATTATTTGCTAATTTTTTTAATAAAAATAAAATGGATAATTATCTTTGTCATAATTTAGATAAAGCTTTTCTAGAAGCTGTTAATTTTGCCAAAGACACTAAGGATGAGATAAATATTTTATTATCTCCGGCCTGCTCTTCATTTGATCAATGGTCTAATTTTGAAGAGCGTGGAGATTATTTTTGTAAATTAGTAAATAAGTTTAATTATGAATAAACATAAAGTAGCAGTGATAATGGGTAGTCAATCTGATTTTGACACTATGAAAAATTCAATTGATATTTTGGAGAATTTTGGTATAGAGGTTCAGACTAGTATAGTTTCAGCACATAGAACCCCGGATAGATTATATGAATTTTCTAAAAACGCAGAAAAGAATAATATTAAGATAATTATTGCTGGAGCTGGTGGCGCTGCTCACTTGCCTGGAATGGTTGCTTCATTAACTATTATACCGGTTTTAGGAGTTCCTATTAAAAGCAAATCTTTAAAAGGCTTAGATAGCTTACTGTCTATTGCTCAAATGCCAGCTGGAATAGCAGTGGGAACTTTAGCTATTGGTGAAGCTGGAGCAAAAAATGCCGCCTTTTTAGCGGCTTCAATATTATCTTTGCAAGATAGCGACATTAAAGACAAGTTAAATAAATATAGAGAAAAACAAACCCTGTCAGTAAAAGAGGAGCCAATAGAGGAAAATTAATTTCTATTAATTCTTGATGATTTTTTAAAAAAATGTTATGATAGAATTACACAATTTCTTGTTTTATATAATTCTTATCTAAAAATATTTTGATTGCACCGTTTATTAAAGATAGATTTTTGTATAATAATAAAATAATGTTATTAATTAATTTAAGTAAGATATTTTGAATATTAAATTAAGAAAAATAAATGAAAATAAATTAAAGCTTAATAATGCATTATTATTAATAATTTGTATTATTTTTCTATTCCTTATTGTTGTAAAAATATCTTATGCCACCTCAAGGGACGAGTTGCTTAATTTGCCCTTATGTAGTGTTTTTGAGAAATATAAATCTTCTGAAGAAACTATAGATCATCCAACATCTCAAATTAACAGTACATCAAGGGATGCTGCTGATTATAATTGCGTTAAAAAATGTGACGAATTTGACAATCGGGAAGGTGAAGCAAGAGGCGTTGGTTATGCAATACATGGAGTTAATTGTATTAGATTTATTCCTGTTGAACAGGATTTGAATGAAGGTGTTGTTTTAAATGGTAGCACTTATTATCCTTATGTGGAAAGAGGAGGGTTTTTAGGGACTACAATCGATGTTGTTGATGATTATGATAATAATAAAGTCGTCTATTCTGTTAACGAGAGTAGCATTGATGGTGTAGATGCTATATTACCATTTTGTCATCAAATAAATAATCCTAATGTTGACGTGAATTGCGTGCAAAAGAAATGTTATGACCTTCATGATTACGAGCTTGGTGAGCTAAGAGATTGGGCGGCGGATGATGTAAAAAATTGTGGTGATGACGGAGACTGCCTTACTGGTTTGACTGGCAGTGGCGAGGATAGTTGCGATATAGGGGGAAGAAAATGTTATGAATTTCGCTATAATAACTCTGGTAGTCCGAATTATAATTTAACAAAAAAATCTTTTCCTTATATTCCTTACATATTAAACAATCAAAGATGTGTGATTCACGCTTGTAAACCAAAAATATTTGATTGGAATTATTTTCCTGCAATAAGAGAAAATACTGCAGGAGAATTAATGAAAGATGTATGTGAAGCGTGGTATGTGGATGATATAAAAGCTGTTATTACTAATAATGAAGATTTTGAGGATTTTCAGGCAGGTTATAAAGAATATATTGCTCCAGATGAAAATAACTGTTCTAATGTCCCGAATAGTCCGGTTTGTAAAATTGCAATGGCGAGTTATTCTTGTACTAAGAGTGGTCCTGATAATAAGTGTGATACAGAATGTGGTGTTAATGGGTCAGATCATAGCGGATCGTGTTATAAAGTAATCGATTGCAATGATGCAGCAGCTAATATTGAAGCTGAGATAGGTTATTATAAATCTATATTACATTGTGGTGGTGTTGCGGAAGATGCTGATGATACTATATATGAAAATACAACTGTTGCAAGTGAAAATCTTAATTCTTGGTTTTATCGTCCCAAGCCAGCAACAGCTGCTGATGGAGATATAGGTCCTCATATTAACAATGATTCTTTGTGCTATACCGCAAAGAACATGGAGGATAATGGATGGGGTTGGTATGGTTTCTGGATAGAAACTAGCGCTTTATGGACTCATAATTTAATAGCAAGAGATATAATTCCTGGTCATTGTACCGCTCATAATCCTCCAAGATATGCAGAAAAAGGTAGTCATTATGTTAATGGTACTAGCTCGGTTGGATACATGTCTATAAAAGGAACTAAGAGTAATCTACTTGTCATGCCAGAGGAAGATGCCTTATTTAATGATGGCTATGTTATTCCTAACTATTCTACTACTAATGATGGCGATGATAGATATGATTTAAGAACTTGTGTTAGATTTTCTAATACAGGAAGGCTTCGTACATATGGAACTAGGGAGTGTGGTGTAGAATGTGCATTTGGAAGTTGCTATTCACAATGGTGCGGTTTTGACAGATGTCAAACATTAACAGTGTACAAAACTAGCACTGGTGAGTGGAGTGACGAGACCAAAAAATGCGGAGATAATCTTGAACAAGATACCGATGAATATGGAGTTGAGACAGATACCGATTATGCTGACTGCATTAAAAAGGTTGGTGATGGTGTTAATAGTTATTTAAGATTAAGGGCTTCTGGCTATGGTGATAGAATGGTTTGTGTATTTCTTGATTATACAGGAGCTACTGCTCATGCTGGTAGACATATGGGTCCTAATTCTACGACAACGGAAGCTCATAGAAAATATATAATTACTGATAAACCTAATACTGAGCCAGGATGTGTACAGACTGAGGATGATGATTGTCGTAGACAATATTGTTCAGATAGGTCTAAATCGGTTAGTGATGACTGTTCAGGTGGCTGGGATGGTAATAGCAGTCCAACCTGGACACATTACTGGCGAACTGCAATGAGAGGCATCCATATATCTGAACCGGGCTATACAGACAATAGAACAGGAATGTTTTATGAGGCGCAAGAATGCGCTTATATACCATTAAGAAGAGGCCCCCCTAGGTTTTATAAAATTGCTACCCATGATAATTCATCGCATTTATTTAGACCTTTACTTATAATGAGAGGTAAGGAGGGTTGGGTTAATAGGGATGGTAATGCTGTAGATTATGTTCCTAGTGGGGATAATCAATATTATAATGCTGTTAATTTATTGCATTTTCAATATCCTAATGTTACTGTATCTTTTGGAGATAATGATAATGATGCTGATTACTCTGTTGATATTTTTCTGAAAGCAGAAAGTAATGACAGTTATGATACAGGTACGCTAACATCTGGAGATATTCGTCTTACCGCCTCTGTTGGAAATAGCTTTTTTACAGCTACAATATTTGTAAAAAAAGAAAATAATGGATTTTTATGTCTTTATGAAAAGACAACAACAAATACGGGATCTGAAAATGTAAAGCAAATATCCTGTATTGAAAGAAGATTACCCTCTCCTTTTTAATAATAAATTATAATAAATGATTAAAAAATTATTAAAATTAAAATTTTTATTATTTTTACTTATTGCATTAAACACTTACTTTAATATTGCTGGCGCGCAAGAGAAGACCAGAATTATTGCAGAAAATAATAATACATATGAAGATGACCCTATATTAAACTTAAGTTTTAAAATTGGAGATAATCTTTATGGTAAAAGTTTATTATTTTACACTAGTGATGGCTATAGTCAATGCAGTACTGCTTTAGAAGAAAATAAATTTTGTATTGAAAAAGAAGAATGTTCTGAATTATTAAGAGAATGTGTTGAAAATGAGTCTTTGCTTGCAATTACAGATGAGAGCTCTTCTGATTACAGGTCTATGATTAACATAAGAACAAATTGTAATACAAATTTACTTAGCAAATGTAATACTAAATGGGGAATAAGTAATGATGTAGTTAGTGATATTTCTGATTTTATTGGTCAATTTTCAGATGAAACTGATTTGATTCCAAGTTCCGCTGCTGATAATGCTTATGGTTGGTTTAATGAAGTTTGTTTTGTAAAAGGATTTATAGCTCCAAGGAGAGTTATTGCTTATAAATCTTTAAATGGATCTATTAAAGGGAGGTGTCTCATTGATACCATCATCTCTTCTGAATATGAAGATTGTTCTAGTGGTGGCAATGCTAAAAATAATTGCTATTGCTTTAATGCAGAAAATTATTCCATTCAAGACCTTGGTTTAAATTCTAATATACATGAAATCAGATATGAAACAGCTAGAGAGGCTGGACTTTGTATAGA
>CAJQHT010000003.1 GCA_905478245.1 uncultured Rickettsiales bacterium
AATGATATAACAAAATATTTTTTAGATAAAAATTATAAAAAACGAGTCGTAATATGTTCATATTTCGCGAGGCTTTTTATGATTTTAATCAAAAAATATAAAGTTAGATTATTTATTATTTTAACCCATTTTAAAGATGGGAATTGGTATAATACCAATTCTAAAGCTTTAATGAATTAAATTCTAAATATTGGGTGGTTAGCTCAGTTGGTTAGAGCGCTACGTTGACATCGTAGAGGTCACAGATTCGAATTCTGTACTACCCACCATTTTTTATTAGCGTTTTTAATTATCCTCTTCAAATAATATTCTATTTGCAGATCCCTTCATATCGTCATATTGTTTATTTTTAACGCACCATATAAAGCTAAATAAGCCAACTAATCCTAAAATTATTGTTATTGGTATTAAATAAATTAATATTTCCATAACTCTTTTTAAGCTACCTTAAGAGCAATATCGCGACGATAAAATCCATCTTTCCAGTCAATTTTATTGATAGCATCATAACTATTTTGACGTGCTGTTTTAAAATCCTCTGCAATTGCACTGATACCAAGAACTCTTCCTCCATTTGCTAATATTTTACCATTTTCATTTTTGGTTCCGGCGTGAAAAATAACAATATTATCTTCTGATTCTGCCTCCTTTAAATTTTTAATAAAAGTACCTTTTTTATATGAATCTGGGTAGCCATTAGCTGCCATAACTACACAAACAGCTTTTTTATCATCAAATTCAATTTTTGTTTTAATCTCGCCTTTTGCAGATTCAAGCATTATTTTAAATAGATCTGATTTTAATCTTGGTAATATAGTTTGAGCTTCAGGATCTCCAAGTCTTGTGTTGAATTCTAGTAATTTTGGACCATTTTTTGTTAAAACAAGTCCTGCAAATAAAATGCCGCTAAAACTAGAGCCTAAATTTGCCATTCCCTTTAATGTGGGCTGAATAATTTCAGCCATTATTTGTTTATGTAAATCATCATTAATGAAAGGTGAGGGTGAGTAAGTTCCCATACCACCGGTATTTAAGCCAGTTTCATTTTCTCCAACTTTTTTATGGTCACCAGCATGGCCAAAGAAATGTGCATTTTTACCATCGCAAATAGCAAAGAAACTAATTTCTGGACCATCTAAGAATTCTTCTATAATTATGTCATTTCCAGCCTTGCCAAATTTGCCGCCTAATATTTCTTGAATAGCGGTAATGGCTTCAGATTTATTTTGTGCAATAATAACACCTTTTCCGGCCGCTATGCCGTCAGCTTTTATTACGATTGGCATCTCTACTTCTTCAAGATAATTTATTGCTTCGTTTTCAGTGTTAAAATTTTGATATTTGGCGGTTGGAATATTGAAATCGTCACATAGTTTCTTAGTAAATATTTTTGAACCCTCTAATCTTGCGGCCAATCTTGACGGGCCAAAGACATTAATTTGCTCATCTCTTAAACTATCTGAAAGACCTTCAATCAATGGCTGTTCTGGTCCTATTATCACTAAATCTATTTCTTTATTTTGACAAAATTTAATAATTTCTTGATGATTATTGATGTCTATATCGTTAAAGCAGGATGCTATTTTTGCGATACCTC
This sequence comes from uncultured Rickettsiales bacterium, assembly GCA_905478245.1. Lineage (GTDB taxonomy): Bacteria > Pseudomonadota > Alphaproteobacteria > Rickettsiales > UBA1997 > CAJQHT01. Next base: position 1,598 of record CAJQHT010000003.1, read on the forward strand.
CATTTCCAGGAATGCAGAAGATTTTATCAATTAGTTTTGATTTTTTAATTTGATGGATAATAGCGTGTTCACGACCGCCGCCGCCTATTACTAATATTTTCTGCATAATTAGTCACTTTAATTAAAATACTTGCTTTTTTTAAAAAAATATATATATTTAAACCTTATCTATAAAAATATAAAAAATCAACAAAGTTATGCAAAGAAATTTAAAAAAGCACACAGTTAGATCATTTGACAATAACTTTAAAGATATCTTAACATTGGTTTCCAAGATGTCAGAATTAACCTTGGAATCTATAGATATAGTCGATGATGCCATTCAAAACGGTGATGAAGACCTTGTTAGTAAAATCAGAAGTCATGATAAAATTATTAATCAATATAATGATGAGATAGATAGCGAAATTACCGCTTTTATAGCCCTAAGGCAGCCCAAGGGATACGATCTAAGATTTATTATTTCTATAGTTAAGGTTTCTTCAAACCTAGAAAGAGTAGGTGATTATGCTAAAAAAGCAATAAAGCAAATTATAAAATCTAGCGTCTTGCCAAGTCGTAGCGATCTTTTACTTAAAATGACAAAAATAGCTCGTACCATGATTATTGACGCCGTGGATAGTGTTGTGAATAATGATATAGAAAAAGCTCAAGAAGTTTTATCAAGTGATGATAAAATAGATGATCTTTACAAGGAGATTTTTGCTGAATTTAAAAATAAGACATTAAATGAAGATTCTCGTGAATTAATTAATATTGTCTTCATAACTAAGGCAATTGAAAGATTAGCTGATCATGCGGTAAATATTGCTTCAGCGGTTGATTATATCGTCACAGGAGAGATGAACTAAAAATTAAATTATTAAAATGGATAATAAAGATGTTCTTGGCTTCGCCACTAAGTCACCAAAGAAAAATATGCTCAGAAAACCTGATTGGATAAGGGTTAAAGCTCCAATCTCTAAAGGTTTCAATGAGACAAAAGACTTAATGAAAAAATATAAATTAAATACAGTTTGCGAGGAGGCTGCCTGCCCTAATATAGGGGAATGCTGGGAGCAGAAGCATACAACGGTAATGATTTTAGGTTCAATATGCACCAGAGCTTGCTCTTTTTGCAATATAGAAACAGGAAAACCAGATATTTTAGATCCCGATGAGCCAGAAAATCTAGCTAAAGCTTTGCAGCATTTAGGGTTAAATCATTTGGTTATAACTTCTGTTGATCGTGATGATTTAAAAGATGGAGGAGCTAGTCATTTTGTTGAATGTATTACTAAAATTAGAAAAACATCTCCAAATACTACAATAGAAATTCTCACTCCAGATTTTCTTAAAAAAGAAGGAGCGATAGAAACGGTTACAAAAGCTAAGCCGGATGTATTTAATCATAACATCGAAACTGTTCCTGGTCTTTATCATACTATTCGCCCTGGTGCGCGTTATTTTCACTCTCTTTCTTTACTTAAAAAGGTTAAGGAATTGGATCCGATGATTTTTACCAAATCTGGTTTAATGGTTGGTCTTGGTGAGAAAAAAGAGGAAGTTCTACAGGTTATGGATGATTTAAGGGTTGCGGATGTTGATTTCTTAACAATTGGTCAATATTTACGCCCAACAGTGCGTCATGCGCCTGTTGATCGCTATGTCGACCCTAAAGAATTCGAATTTTATAAAAATGCCGCTTACAATAAAGGCTTTTTAATGGTTTCAGCCTCGCCTTTAACTAGGTCTTCTTATCATGCTGGTGATGATTTTGTTAAAATGAGAGCTGCTCGTGAAGAACGGCTAAAAAAATAGTTATACCAATTCCAATCTTTAAAATTAAGTTAAAAATAATAAATAATCTAACTTCATATTTTTTGATAAAAATCTACAAAAAGCCTCGCGAAATATGTACATATTACGACTCTTTTTTATAATTTTTATCTAAAAAATATTTTGCCTGTATCATTCATTAAAGCTTTAGAATTGGTATTATACCAAGATTCATCTATAATACATCATAATATCTTTGTCTTTGAAGCCAAAAATCATCATAAAATTTAGCTATGTATATCCTGATACATAGCTAAATTTTCTAATAATTTTTGTCATAAAATACTTTGATTTTATGTTGCATTATAAATGAATTTTGGTATTTTTTTTAAAAAATTATTAATTTTTCCTTAAAAAAGCTACCATTTTTAATAGAAATATAATAAAACTCTTGCACTTAGATAATTTTATCCTTAATATTAATTGATAAAATTATTAAAAATTTCAATTAACTAATCTTAAAAATGAATCAAATTACAACTAAAGAAATCTTGCCTGTAGCTATTGAAGTGGAGATGAGAAAATCATATCTTGATTATGCTATGAGTGTTATTGTTTCTCGTGCTATTCCTGATGTTTGTGATGGCTTAAAACCGGTTCACAGAAGAATTCTTTATGCTATGCATGAAGGAAATTATGATTATAATAAGCCTTTTAAAAAATCCGCTCGTATAGTTGGTGAGGTTATGGGTAAATATCATCCACATGGTGATAGTGCTATTTACGATTCATTAGTCAGAATGGCGCAAGATTTCTCTTTGCGTGTGCCTTTAATTGATGGTCAGGGTAATTTTGGCTCGATTGATGATGATCCTGCTGCCGCTATGCGTTATACAGAGTCTCGTTTACAGAAGGTTACTCATACAATGCTTGATGATCTCGATAAAGATACAGTAGATTTCATTCCAAATTATGATGGTAGCGAATCAGAGCCAAGAGTCATGCCGGCTAGATTTCCTAATTTACTGGTAAATGGTAGTAGTGGTATTGCTGTTGGTATGGCAACTAATATTCCTCCTCATAATCTGGGTGAAGTTATTGATGGAGTTCTTGCTTATATTAAAAATAACGACATTACCTCACAGGAATTGTTAGAAATAGTTCCGGGTCCAGATTTTCCAACAGGTGGTATTATACTTGGCAGGTCAGGATCAGCTAATGCTTCTAATACTGGCAGGGGTTCTGTTATCATGCGCGGTAAACATAAAATTGAAGAAAGATCAGGTGGAAAATCTGCAATTATAATTAATGAAATTCCATATCAGGTAAATAAAGCTAAATTAGTTGAAAAAATTGCTGAATTAGTCAAAGATAAAAAAATTGAAGGCATTTCTGACCTTCGTGATGAATCAGATAGAGACGGTATCAGAGTTGTTATAGAGCTTAAAAGGGGCGCTATGGAAGAGGTTATAATAAATCAACTTTATAGTTATACTCAGCTTCAATGTAATTTTAGTGTTAACATGTTGGCGCTAAATCGCGGTAGACCAGAATTATTAAATTTACTTGATGTGATTAGAGCATTTTCTCAATTTAGGGAATCTGTTGTCACTAGAAGAACAAACTTTTTACTAAATAAAGCAAGAGACAAAACTCATCTTTTAATTGGATTGGCTGTTGCTGTTGCTAATATCGATGAGATAGTCGCTTTAATTAGAAAATCTCCAGATGTCGCAACTGCCAAGAAAGAATTATTATCTCGTAGTTGGCCAGCTAAAGATGTTGAAACCATCATGAGTCTTGTTCAGGATAAAGGTAATGTTATTAAGGATGGCGAGTTCTATTTTACTGAAGTTCAGGCTAAGGCAATTCTTGATATGAGACTTGCTAAATTAACTGGCTTAGAAATGGAAAAAATTAGTGGCGAATTGAAAAATCTTGCTGTTGAAATTTTAGATTATTTAGATATTTTGGGCAATAGATCTAGGTTAATACAGGTAATTTCGGACGAATTAAAAGAAGTTAAGGATCAATTTGCTACCCCAAGACGCTCTTCAATTGAAGAAAGTGAATTTGAAACTAATATTGAAGATTTAATTCCAAAAGAAGACATGGTCGTTGTGGCCACTATGAATGGCTATATTAAAAGAGTTCCTCTTTCAACTTACAAGGCACAAAAACGTGGTGGCAAGGGCAGAAGTGGTATTTCAGTTCGTGACGAAGATGTTACAACTGATATTTTTGTTACCAATACTCATACACCAATATTATTCTTCTCTGATCAAGGTAAGGTTTATAAGATGAAAACTTACAAACTTCCACTTGGAACTCCGCAAGCTAAGGGTAGGGCGTTAGTTAACCTTCTTCCTATTAATCAGGATGAAAAAATTAGTACAATTTTAGCACTTCCAGAAGATGAAGATAGCTGGGCAGAACTTAATATTGTTTTTGCTACTTCAAATGGCACAATAAGAAGAAATTCAATGGCTGATTTTGCTAATATTCAATCAAATGGTAAAATTGCCATGAAGCTAAAAGAAGGCAATTCATTAATTGGTGTAAATCTTTGTGAAGAGCAAGAATTCGCTATGCTTTCTACTAAAAATGGTAAATGTATCAGATTTCCAGTTGAAGCTTTAAGAGTTTTCTCTAGTCGTAATTCTGAAGGCGTGAAAGGTATAAGATTGGAAAAAGGTAATAAGGTTATTGCTATGTCTGTTATCAAGGATCTTAGCGTGGATGCTCTAGTTAAGGAGCAATATCTTAAAATACCTTCAATTAAACGAATTGCTTTAAAAGAAGCTTTGTTGTTTAACAAGGATTTGGAAGAAAATCCGCCAACTGATTTACTAGAATTAGCTCCTAAAAAAATTCCAAACATAAAAGGAAGCGAGCTAGATCAGGATAAAATTCAGGAATTAGCTTTAAGTGAAGAATTTATTTTAACTATTACTGAAAATGGATTTGGAAAAAGAAGTTCCGCTTATGAATATAGAATTACTAATCGTGGCGGTCTTGGAATAACCAATATAATAACTTCTACGCGCAATGGTCATGTGGTAGCATCATTTACAACTGACAGTAATGATCAAGTAATGATTATAACTAATAAAGGGACATTAATTAGAACAAATGTCGCCGATGTTAGGGTTACAGGCAGAAATACTCAAGGAGTTACTTTGATTAAAACAAAAATTAGTAATGAAAAAGTTGTTTCCGTTGCCAGAATTGCAAAAAATGAAGATGAGGATATTGATGAGTTAGAAAATAACGAAAGTTAAATTAATATGAGCTATTACATTAAAGGTAAAGATAATGAATATGAAGTCGTTATTGGTTGTGAAATACATGCTCAAATTGCATCTAACTCCAAATTATTCTCTCGAAGTGCAGTTAAATTTGGTTCACCGCAAAATAGTCAAGTTTCTTTTGTTGATGCGGCAATGCCGGGAATGCTACCAACAATCAATCATTTTGCTATCAAGCAAACTATCAAAACAGGGTTAGCCATTGATGCTCAAATTAATTTAAGATCAATCTTTGATCGTAAAAATTATTTTTACCCTGACTTACCTCAGGGTTATCAGATTTCACAATATCTTGACCCTATAGTAGGCTCAGGTGAACTTGAAATAGAACTTGAAGATCAGTCAAAAAAGAAAATTGGTATCACCAGAATTCACATGGAACAAGATGCGGGAAAATTACTTCATGATCAACATCCTTCATTAAGCTTTGTTGATTTAAATAGAAGTGGAATAGCTTTAATGGAGATTGTTTCCGATCCGGATATTTCAAGCCCATTTGAAGCTTGTCAATATGTTAAGAAAATTAGGTCAATCGTCAGGGCCATTGGAACTTGCGATGGCGATATGGAAAAGGGAAATTTACGCTGTGATGCTAATATTTCGGTTCGAATTAAAGGTTCAAAAAAACTTGGAACACGCTGTGAAATTAAAAATTTAAACTCAATAAGCAATATTCAAAAAGCCATTCAGTTTGAAGTAAAAAGACAGGTTGAAATAATTGAAAATAATGGTGCCATCAATCAAGAAACCAGATTATTTGATGCGGTAAATAATGAAACCAGAACAATGAGAAGTAAGGAGGATGCTATGGATTATCGTTATTTTCCAGACCCAGATCTTCCTCCTCTTGTAATTTCACAAGAATTAATCGATGATATTAAGGCTGATTTACCAGAATTACCTGATACTAAAAAAGCCAGATATATTTCAGAGTTTAATGTTTCAAATTATGATGCTGGCGTTTTAACAAGCGACAGTAAAATTTCCGCCTATTTTGAAAATTTAGCTCAACAACATGATCCAAAATTATGTTTAACTTGGCTTACGGTAGAGTTACTTGGTAGAATGAATAAATTAAACTTAAATTTTGATAATTTAACTATAAAATCAGAAGATTTATCAGAATTACTTAATTTTATTGAAAAAGGTGATATTTCTGCAAAAATAGCTAAAGACATATTAGATTCAATGTTTGAAACTGGCAAAAGCGCCTCTCAAATAATAGAGGAAAAAGGCTTAAAGCAAGTAAGTGACGATAAAGCTATTGAGTCCATGATTATCAAAGTTCTTGATGATAATTCTGATAAGGTTATGGAGTATAGATCAGGAAAAGACAGATTATTTGGTTTTTTTGTTGGTCAAGTAATGAAGGTTTCAAAAGGACAAGCTAATCCTGCTATTGTTAACAAAATTTTAAAAGAAAAATTAAAATAATAATTAAAATAATATTATGACTGATTTTATCAAACAAATTGCCTTTATAAATTCTGAGTTTTTAACTGAATTAGCTTTCGTTGCTTTATCATTTTTGCTTTGTTTTTTATTTAAAAGATTTTTTGATAAGAAGTTTTTAAGTAATTCTGGCAAAGATATATCAATAAAAAATACTACTTTTAGAAATAGATTTATCAAAAATTACCGCTATGTATCCTATCCTTTATATCTAACCTTTATTTTAACTATACTTTTTGTAATATTCACTTCTTTATCTGTAGCCACTCAGATTATTGTCGCGGCAGCACAATTTAGCATTATCTGGTTAGTTTTAAGGGTTATAACCGCTATTTCTGGTAGTAAATCTCCAAAAATGATAGTAATTATTATTGGCATGATATTATTGTTAGATATCTTTCGCTTAAAAGATCTTATGGTAACTTCATTTGACGAGTTATCAATTAACTTTGGAGCATTTCGCTTTTCTTCTTTATTGATTGTGGAGGCAATTATTGCTATAATAGTTAGTCTTTGGGTTATTAATTTAGTTTCTAGAATTTCACATAAAATAGTTTCTAACTTTACTTCTCTTAACATTAGTGCTAAAAATATTACCATTGTCATTATTGATATCGCTCTATATTCAATTTTATTTATAGTTGTTTTAACTTTAATAGGTTTTGATGTTACGGCAATTGCCGTTGTTGGTTCTGCTATTGGTATTGGTTTTGGGTTTGGTTTGCAAAAAATAACTTCTAATTTTATCTCTGGCTTAATTTTACTTTTTGAAAGATCAATAAAAGAAGGTGATGTAGTAGAGCTATCAAGCAATCCAGAGGATGTTGGTTTTATTAAAAGAATGGGTATTAGATATACTCTAATTAGAACTTTTGACAATAAGGAGATTATGATGCCAAATGAGGATTTTATTACTAATAAAGTTACAAATTGGACATTTAGCGATAAAGATGTTAGGATTAATATAAAATTTGGTGTATCTTATAATTCTGATTTAAATCTGGTAAAGAAATTAGCTTTAGAAGCAGCTAATGAGAATATTGACGAAGAAACTTTATATAAGCCAGTTTGTTTTTTACAAGAATTTGGTGATAGTTCTGTTAATTTCTTGCTGCATGCCTGGGTCAGTAATGTTAGATTGGTTCAAAACGCTAAAAGAAGTGATATCTTATTTGCTCTTTGGAATAAATTTAAGGAAAATAATATTGAAATCCCTTTCCCGCAACAGGATCTTCATATCAAATCTAGCGACTTAGAATCTATTAAATAGTTTTTTAATCTAATAATCTGGTTATTTTTTTATAATTATCGTCAAAAGCATTACCGTAAATAGGCTTAAGAGCTTCTACTTTGTTTAGAATGCCGTAATTTGCTATTTCTATTAATTTATTAATGGCATTTTCTATATTTATATCAGCGTCACATAGACGAAACTCTAATCTTCTATCCTGTTTTTTACCAGTAACTCTAATGGCGCAGCTTCTATTGTCATAACCCCAGCTTAAATTAACAGGAGCGGTATATTTTCTCTTTAAAAATAATTTTTTATTATAATCTAGGTCAAAACGCTCTTTATTTGAGAAATATTGTAAATTATCTTTGGATAAACTTAGGATTGTAGCGATAATATTGAGTAATATTTCACTTTCATCTCCATTATTGCGATCAAATAAATTAATGATATCGGAATTATTACTAGATTCTTTTAAGAAAGTTAAATTTATTTGCAGTGCACTGGGACAGTCATCCAGAAATGGTCTTGGTTTAAAATTAACTTCTAAAGATTCCTTTTTAGCTATTTCTATGCTATATTTTTTTATTAGATCAATCTCGCTGGTAATACTGGAAATATCAGTGCTAGGAATTGTTGTGATTTCAATTTGCCCAGCACCTTGTTCTTTTTTTACTGAAAGAATTTTTATTTGTTCTTTTACTAGCTTTTCAGCAAGTTTTTTAGTAAAGTAATTAACTATTTCAGTGTTATCAATTTGTTTTCGCTCTTTTGTTAGATAGAATTCTAACTCCAGACCAATTTTAAACATAATTATATTTAATTTATTAAGCTGCCTGATTTTCTACCCATTCATAAAGAGCACTTTTTTGAATAGAGCCAACTTTGCTATCAAGTAATTTACCATCTTTAAAAATCATTAAAGTAGGTATGCCTCTAACGCCATATTTTGAAGGTGATTCTGGATTGTCGTCAATATTGCATTTAACAACATCGATTTTACCAGCCATATCATTTGATAATTCATCAATTAAAGGGCTTAATTGCTTACAGGGTCCGCACCAAGGCGCCCAAAAATCAACTAAAGTGATATTATCTGATTTAATTACATTTTCAAATTCTTGATCTGTTATTTCTTTTGCCATTTTCTTTTGCTTTTTAATTTAAATTAAGTTAAGTTACGAATACCTTAATTACGTTTTATGATTATTTAAGGGGTGGTAAAACTATATTTAATTTCTTTTTAGAAGTCAATAATGCAAACAAATATTTTATTTTTAGGTTTGGGCAAGATGGGCAGTGCCATTATGCACAATTTCTTAAAAAATAACATAAAAAAAGATAATATTTTAACAATTGATCCAATAAGTAAGGAGGCAAATTTTTCAAATATTTCACAAATTCCAGTAAATTATCAGGCAGATATCGTTATTTTTGCTATTAAACCACAAAATAGTGCTGAAATTATAGAAAATTTCAAAAATTCAGCGAATTATCATAAAAATACCATTTTTATTTCTATTTTAGCTGGCAAAACCATTAATTTTTTTGAAAATATCTTAGGAAATGATAAAAAAATCATTCGCTTAATGCCAAATTTACCAATTTTAATAAATCAGGGTATTTCAGCCTATTTTTCTAATAAAAATCTACAAAATAACGAAGAAAAGCCAATAATTAATCTATTTGGTGATAATATAAAATTAGATCAAGAGGAGAAAATTAATCAAGTTACAGCAATTTCAGGCTCGGGGCCGGCTTATTTATTTTTATTTGCTAAAAATATGATTACAGCAGCGCGTAAAATTGGCCTAAATCAAGAAGAGGCAGAAAAATTAGCTATAAAAACCATCTTAGGTTCGGCTAATATGCTGGTAAATCAAGATAATTTAACAAAAAATAATATCAAAGAAGGCGATATTGATAATCTTATTAATAATGTTACCAGCAAGGGTGGCACCACCAAAGCTGCTTTAGATATTTTACAAAATCAGGATAATTCTATGCAAAATATGATAGAAAAAGCTGCAGATGCAGCTTTTAACAGAGCAAAAGAACTTTCTTCTTGATTTCAATGTGATAGTTGTTATAATTGAGGTGGATATTAATTATTTTATTTAGAATATGCGAGATAAACCAGTTCTTATATCTATAGATGATGCGAATAAATTTATTGAATCACAAGAATATCAGGTGAAAAAACAATATGAAGGGTTTGATGATAAAGCATTATATAAAATTGAAGAAAGCGAGTCTCAGCTAAAAAAAGCTGCTCAAGGTAGACAAGAATACGCTAAAAGATATTTTGCAAAACTAGCACAATGTACAGATTCTATTAATAAAGAATCAGCCTCAGATGGTTCTGCTGCTTATGAGATATGGGAGAAAGTTCCTGGCGGCGAGG
>CAJQHT010000004.1 GCA_905478245.1 uncultured Rickettsiales bacterium
GTTTTTTATAATTTTTATCTAAAAAATATTTTGTTATATCATTCATTAAAGAATGGGATTTGGTATACCAATTCCCATCTTTAAAATGGGTTAAAATAATAAATAATCTAACTTTATATTTTTTGATTAAAATCATAAAAAGCCTCGCGAAATATGTACGTATTACGACTCGTTTTTTATAATTTTTATCTAAAAAATATTTTGCCTGTATCATTCATTAAAGAATGGGATTTGGTATAAATTTAATATACAATTAAATAAAATGCAAAAAATACTTATCATTCAAGCTCCATATTATCAAAAAATATCGAAAATGTTATTGGAAGGAGCAAGTACAGCTTTAAAAAAAGAAAATATTGATTTTGACATTATAAATGTTCCAGGAGCATTAGAAATTCCAACAGCAATATCCATGGCTAAAAATAACAACAAATATCAAGGCTTTATTGCCCTGGGCTGTGTTATTAGGGGTGAAACCAGTCATTATGATTATGTTTGCCAAGAAAGCGCCCATGGCCTAAATATGCTAGCCATAAATCACCAGCTTGCAATTGGCAACGGTATTATTACCACTGAAAATGAAGAGCAGGCAATCGCAAGGTCAGATCCAAATCAAAAAAACAAAGGTGGCTTTGCTGCTCAAACCTGTATTACAATGATGAAACTTAGAATAAATCTATCCTCTTCCTGATCTTGTTCTTATACCAATTCCCATCTTGAATGAATCTTTTTATAAATTTATAGAAATGGTATTTGGTATCACTTCATATTTCTAATCAAAACTATATCCGCCACCCCTGTATAATTTATAATAAATATTATTTTTTTGTTTGAAGAATATTTCAAAATATTCCGAATTTCTATCTCTGACCTTAAAAATTAAAGCAGGATTCTTAGATTTATCTTTACTATAAATATCCCAAAACTCATAGGATTTATGATTATTTTTTAAAAGAATATTATTTCTTAAATCTATATCTAGATCAGAATTAATAATAGTTAAAATCCATTTTTTATTTTCTTGCTTAATATTATTATTTGATTCCGATATATTCTTATCCTTTTCTTTCATGTTATCATCGGATTTTAAAGGGTTATTTCTAGAAAAAATGTCTTTGATGCGACTGAGAGCCCCTTCTTTTCTCCCATCTCCATCTTTGTCTTTTTTCCCATCTCCATCTTTGTCTTTTTTCCCATCTCCATCTTTGTCTTTTTTCCCATCTCCATCTTTGTCTTTTTTCCCATCTTCATCAATAAGTATAGTTTCATTAAATGCAATCAGGGTCATGTAGGAGGTATTAGCATTATTTGACTTATTGTAAACATTTCTAACGTCACGTAAAAGTTCCAAATGAATAACAAATAATTGAGGATCTTCCAAAACCTGCCATAAGGATATTAAAAACATTGAATCAGCTGTTTTTTTATCAATATATTTATTTAATATTTTATCAATTTCTTTAATTAAATTTGGATATTCTTGTAAATCAAACTTCCAAAACATTCTTCGTAAATCCGTGGTTGTTATAAATATGCTATTTTTATCACTAGATCCAGAAACATGACGCCATTTTAAATAATCTTCCTTATTAATTACAGCTTCTTTCTTTAAATATTTAGCTTGGTTTACGATACGATAACCCCTAACGCCATTAGGACCAACTCTAATTCCAGCATATTTATCATCTAAAAATACCTCCATATCATCTAAAGGCTTATACTCACTATAGAATTTTAATGTTTCTCTAATTTTATCACTTCTATTCTTTAAACGAAAAGAAGCATAATTAATAGCAGGCAAATAAGATTCAAAAGATTTTATCACAATTTCTTCATTGTCCTTCATTGTTTCGGAAGCATATTTTAACATTTCGCCATCTTTTTGCATCGCATATAAAACAAATTCAAAATTATTATGCAATCTATCAGAGGCATATTTGAAGTTTTTCGGATTAATATCAACCAAATCTCTCATGAAAGCATTATTGTCAAGCAAACTTTCAGCAACATATTCTAAAGATTTTGAATAAATTTGGGCAATAGATTTAAAGAATAGATCATCAAGACGTAAATCCGAGGTAATATATTTTAATATTTCTGGATATTGCTCAACATAGCTTTTGATAAAAAGTGGATCTGATTTAATGATATCATCCGCATAAATTAAATTATCAGGATTAATTTTAATTAATTTTGAAAATAAGTTATAACTTCTTTTTTGACATCTGTTTAATTCCTCTATAGCAAATCTACCAATATTTAAATCGTTAATTATTTGATTTGCTTGTTTTTGTGAAATAGAATGGCAGCTATTATCTAGATTTTGAGCAGATAAATTAGAAGATAAAAAAGGGAATAGAGCAAAGTAGGATATAATACTAAAAAACAAGAAATATTTTATCCGTATCATTCATTAAAGAAAAAACGTTATTGTGAATTAACCTTTCATTGAAGATAAATCCTCTGTATCGATACTATGTCTATTATTTTTATAAAGAACAAGTATCGCTAAACCTATGGCAGCTTCCGCCCCAGCAACGGTTAGTATGAAAATAGAAAATAATTGACCAACTAAATCATTTAAATAGGCTGAGAATGCAACAAAATTTATATTAACAGCAAGCAACATTATCTCTATAGACATCAAAAGCATTATTATGTTACTTCTATTCATAAAGATTCCAGAAATTCCTATGCAAAATAGGATTGTAGATAGAATTAGAAAATGAATGATTTCAATATTAGCTATTAACATAAATTAAATTTTTTTAAAGTAATTATTTTAGTTTTTAAGTAAATTTTATATATTTATACCCTTACCAGATTCAACCTTTTTAATTTCAATAGCATCTTCTCTTTTTCTATTAACCTGATTTGATATTGACTGCTTTCTAATAAATCTTACCCTGTCTTTATTTGTTAATGTGATAGCACCAATCATAGCAACAAATAACACCGCGCCAGCTAATTGAAATGGATATATAAAATCTGTATATAAAACATTACCTATCGCCTCTGTATTAGTTATTTCAGGATTAATTGGTACAAATATTATCTTGTTAAAATCAAAAGATAAAATATTAGCAACATTAACAATAGTATATATTTCTATTATCATAATTGCCGAGATTGTAAGGCAAAAATAAACTCCAGCACTTCTAACTTTTGTTTTTACCTCATCTATATTAAGCATCATAACTACAAACAAAAATAATACAGCAATAGCTCCAACATAAACAATGACCAGTAACATTGCTAAAAACTCAGCATTAAGCATCACAAACAAGCCAGCAGCATTAATAAATGCAAGAATTAAAAACATTACACTGTGAATTGTATTTCTAGCGGTTACTACAGCTAAAGCACTAACTATAAGAGCTAAAGAAAATACATAAAATATAAAAGTAGAAAAAAGCATGAGTATTTATCTATAATTAATATCGGATTCAATGTTGTTTTTAAGCAAATATTCCCAAGAATCACCATTGTTAAGCAATTTATCCTTATTGTAATATAATTCTTCTCTGGTTAATGTTGCAAATTCAAAATTACCGCCCTCAACAATAGCATCAACAGGACAGGCCTCTTGACAAAAGCCGCAATAAATACATTTTGTCATATCAATATCATAAATTGTAGTTTTTCTGGAGTCATCTTCTCTGGCTTCTGATTCAATGGTAATAGCTTGAGCTGGACAAATTGCCTCACATAATTTACAAGATATACATCTTTCCTCTCCATTGGCGTACCTTCTTAAAGAATGCTCACCGCGAAACCTGGGGCTTATTGGTCCCTTTTCGTAAGGATAATTAATTGTAACTTTTTTCTTAAACATATATTTAAGAGTTAATGCCATCCCGGTTACAACGTCTCGTAATGTAAAAAATAATATATTTTGAAATATTTTCATCTATAAATTTACTTAAAATAAACTATATAAGAAGCTGTCAAAACTACCCATAATAACGAAAAAGGTAGGAATACCTTCCAGCCAAGCCTCATTAATTGATCATATCTATATCTAGGCAGAGTAGCTCTTACCCAAATAAAACAGAATAATAAAAATAATATTTTTAATATAAACCAAATCAAACCAGGAACCGCATTAAAAAAATCATTATTTATAGGAGAAAGCCAGCCGCCTAAAAATAAAATAGCAGTCATAGCTGACATTAATATCATATTAGCATATTCACCTAAAAAGAACATGGCAAAAGGCATAGAGCTATATTCAACATTATATCCTGCAACTAATTCTGATTCTGCTTCAGGTAAATCAAATGGAAGCCTATTTGTTTCCGCCAAGGTAGAAATAAAAAATAATATAAACATTGGAAATAAAGGCCAAATAAACCAGCCATCTTGCTGTGCTAAAATAATTTCACTTAAATTTAAAGAGCCTGCAAGTAAAATAACATTAATTATAATTAAACCTATTGAAACCTCATAAGAAATCATTTGAGCCGAAGATCTAATTGCCCCCAAAAAAGCATATTTTGAATTTGAAGCCCAGCCAGCAATAATAATACCATAAACCCCAAGGGAAGAAGTGGCAAGTAAATAAGTTACACCAACATTAATATCAGCCAAAACCATCCCTTCTGAAAAAGGAATAACAGCCCAAGCAATAAGAGCCAAGATGAATGTAATTATGGGAGCTGCAAGGAAGAGTATTTTATTAGATTTAAGAGGAATAATAACCTCTTTCAACATTAATTTTAAACCATCAGCCAAAGGTTGTAACAAGCCAAAGGGACCAACAACATTAGGACCTTTTCTTAATTGCATAGCACCTATAACCTTTCTTTCCATTAAAGTTAAATAGGCTACAGCACCAAGCAAAGGTAAAACAATCAGTAATATTTTACCGACAATAATTAGAGCTGTCATCAAATATTCAAAATAAATATCTGCCATAATGTTTGGTTAAAAATAATTTTATTATTTGTTGTATTTGTAGATAAAAATTTAGTATAGTTTCGTAATTTATAAAATTCAAAGTAATTTTAATAAAACTATAAAATTAACCACTAAAGCGCTAAAAACTCCTGCTACAACATCATCCAACATCACCCCCATTCCACCTTTTAGATTCTTGTCGCAATAACCAATTAAACCAGGTTTTTTAATATCAAAAAAACGAAATAATATAAAAATTGCTACAAAATAAAATAAAATAGCCTCTTCTGAATTAAACACGTTAATAAAAAAGTAAAAACTCAAACATATTGCCAGCATTTGCCCAACAACCTCATCAATCACAATTGCAGAAGCATCCTTTTTACCTGTTTCTTTTTCATAAATATTGGCAGATTTAACTCCTAGAAAAAATAGGAAAATAAGAAAAACAACCCAAACAGCAAGGCCTTGATATAAATTAAGATTTAATTTTATAAATAAATAAGAACCTAAAAACCAAAGCAAAAAACCGCCTAAGCTGCCAAAGGTTCCAGGAGCTATCTTAGCATTTCCAACGCCAAAAAAAGTGCAAATTATCTCGTGAAGTTTCATGTTTAATTATAATTTTTTAAAATTCTTTTATAAATATCTTTTAAATCCAAAATATCTTTTACAGCAATATTTTCATCAATCTGATGAGCTGTTTTATTCATCGCTCCAATTTCCACTACAGGGCAAAAATCTTTAATAAATCTCGCATCAGAAGTTCCTCCTGTGGTGCTTAATTCTGCCTTTATATCAATAATTTGAGCAATTGACTTAACAATAACATCACTTAAAAAACCTGGCTTAGTTATAAATGATTCGCCGCTCACCCTATTATTTAACTCATAATTTTGATCAATAACAGTTTTCGAACAAACATAATCAACTAATTCAATTAATTCTTCTGATTTATGAGAATCATTAAATCTGATGTTAAATTTAGCTTCTGCAAAATCAGGAATAACATTACCGCCAACATCAGGAGCGTAAATACTAGTAAATTCTAAATTAGAAGGATCAAAAAAATCATTACCATTATCTAAATTATAATTATTTAGAATCTTAACAATATCACTTATCATTGAAATAGGATTAATGGCATTTTCAGGATAAGCAACATGACCTTGCTTGCCATTAACCTTTAAAGAAAAGCTAATACTCCCTCTTCTGCCAATTTTTATAACATCACCAATAGATCTCAAGCTTGTTGGCTCTCCAACTATGCAATTTGACATTTTTTTACCATTATCAGCCATCCATTTTAGCATTTTTTTAGTACCGTTAATAGATTCAGCCTCTTCATCACCAGTTATTAATAAACCAATACCAAAATTAACATCTTTATTTTCAGACAAAAATTCACCAATAGCAGCAACAAAGGCCGCAATAGCACATTTCATATCAACAGCTCCCCTGCCATATAAAATATCATTATCTATTTTTGCCAAAAAAGGATCATATTTCCATGATTTCTTATCACCAACAGGAACAACATCTAAATGACCAGCAAAATATAAAATATTATCAGAACTATTAGGATTGTAAACAGCGTGGACATTTTCAACCTCATAACTCCCGCCATCGCCAGAAAAAGTCAGAATATCTGACTTAAAGCCAATTTTTTCAATTACATCAGTAAAGTAAGAGATAATATCAGATTTTGAACCACTTATTGAAGGAAATTTGATTAAATCTTGCGAAAACCTAACGGCATCGATAGTCATTTTATCTATAAATTTAATTGTTGATAATTAACAGTTTATTTCCTAGAATCTAATATTAATTAAAATTTAAATCAATAAAAACATTCAAATAATATTATGCTAGACATAAAATGGATCAGAGAGAATGCTGCAAAATTCAATAACGCAATGAAAATACGTGGCGCAGATTTTAATGCTGAACATATAATTAAATTAGATGAAGAAAAAAGATCCTCTACCACAAAAATACAAGAATTACAAAATCAAAGAAATAGTCTCGCTAAGGAAATTGCTAATAAAAAAAGAAATCAAGAAAATGCCGATGATTTAATGGCAAAATCAAAAGAAATTAATGAAAAATTAAAAAATCTAGAAGAAAAATTAGAATCTAATAATGAATTAGGAGAAATGTTAACTTTTATTCCTAATATTTTAAGCACAGATGTACCAGTAGGAGAAAGTGAAGATGATAATCAGGAAATAGAAAAATGGGGTGAGATTAGAAAATTTAATTTTACACCAAAAGAACATTATGAAATAGGTGAAAAATTAGGCCAATTAGATTTTGAACAATCAGCCAAAATATCAGGATCTCGTTTTTCCACATTATCTGGCAATTTGGCAAAATTAGAAAGGGCTCTATCTAATTTTATGCTTGATATTGCCGCAGAGTTTGACTATCAAGAAGTTTCTCCTCCAAATCTAGTAAAAGATGAAGCCATGTTTAGCTCTGGACAATTACCAAAATTTGCACAAGAGGCATTTTGCACTAAAAATGGCTATTGGCTTATACCGACAGCTGAGGTGTCTTTGGTTAATAGTGCCTTAAAAAAAACATATAAAGAAACAGACCTACCTATAAGACTAACAGCCTACACTCCATGCTTTAGAAGCGAAGCGGGAGCGGCAGGTAAAGATACCAGAGGCATGATAAGGCAACATCAATTTAAAAAAGTAGAATTAATCTCTATAACTAACAATAAAGACTCAGAAACAGAGCATGAAAGAATAACCAATATTGCTCAAGAGGTTTTAAAAAGACTAAACTTGCCATATAAAAGAATGCTTCTTTGCAGTAAAGACACTGGTTTTGGCGCTCAAAAAACTTACGATCTAGAAGTATGGCTACCTGGACAGGGGAAATATCGCGAAATTTCAAGCTGCTCTAATTGTGGCGATTTTCAAGCTCGCAGATTAAAGGCAAAATATAAAAATAATGAAGGAAAATCACTATTTGTTCATACTTTAAATGGCTCCTCATTAGCCTTGGGCAGGACAATAGTGGCAATATTAGAAAATTATCAAGAAGAAGATGGTTCAGTTAAAATTCCGCCAGTTCTAATAAAATATATGAATGGAATTGATAAATTATAAATTTTACTTGATAATTAATTAAATACAGATTAAAATCACCGCAAAATTTATAAATTTAAAATAAAATTAACAAATTAAACATGGCAAACACTAAATCAGCAAAAAAAGCTCTATTAGTTAATAGAAAAAAAGAAGCTATCAATAAATCTAGAAAAAATAGAATCAGAACATTTATTAGAAAAGTTGAGGACTTCATTAAAAATAACAATGAAGCAGAAGCTAGAACTTCTTTTAAAGTATTAGAAAAAGAAATCATGCGCGGTGTTACTAAAGGTGTCTTTAAACTAAACACTGCAGCTAGAAAACTTAGAAAAATCGCAGCTTCAATCAGAAAATTAAAAGAAAATAAGGCTTAACTCAATAGATATTTAAATCAGCTTTATGTTAAGTAATTTTTTAACAACTACTAATATAAACTTTATTAAATTTCACAAGCTAACTCTATCAATTATCATCGCATTAATATTAATATCAGCCACATCCCTTTTAACACGCGGCTTAAATCTAGGCATTGATTTCTCAGGCGGTATTTTAATAGAAGCCAGATTACAAGAAAAAACCAATATAGCTGAAATAAGGAAAATTCTCGATATAGCAGGAGTTAAAAAAGCTAATATACAAAATTTTGACGAAAAAGATATCATGATAAAGATAGCAAAAGGTCAGAATCACAATGAAGCCATAAAACTAATTCAAGAAACATTAAGTGATAATTTTCCAGAAATTGAATATCGAAAAATTGATTTTGTCGGACCTCAAATTGGCTCGGAATTAATTACAAAAGGCTTCTTGGCAATAATTTTATCATTCTTATCAATAATGATTTATATTTGGGTTAGGTTCGATTGGCAATTTGGCGTTGGAGCTATTACAGCAATAATTCATGATATCATCCTTACATTTGGCTTTTTTTCCATATCTCAATTAGAATTTAATACAACTTCTATTGCAGCATTATTAACAATTATCGGTTATTCCATTAATGATTCCGTGGTGATTTATGATAGAATTAGAGAGAATTTAATAAAATTCAAAAAAATGAAGTTAAAAACCATAGTAAATAACAGTTTAAATTCCACTTTAAGCAGAACGGTTCTAACTTCCGGCATGACTCTAATTTCACTATTATCACTTATTCTATTTGGCGGAGAAATACTTAAAAGCTTTAGTATGGCAGTATTCTTTGGTATCATCATAGGAACATTTTCTTCTATATTCATCTCTGCTCCAATTTTACTATATATTGACCCCAGAAAAACAGCAACAAAAAAGATAGACGATAAAGCTTAATACCAATTCCCATCTTTAAAATTAAGTTAAAATAATAAATAATCTAACTTTATATTTTTTGATTAAAATCATAAAAAGCCTCGCGAAATATGTACATATTACGACTCGTTTTTTATAATTTTTATCTAAAAAATATTTTGTTATATCATTCATTAAAGAATGGGATTTGGTATACCAATTCCCATCTTTAAAATTAAGTTAAAATAATAAATAATCTAACTTTATATTTTTTGATTAAAATCATAAAAAGCCTCGCGAAATATGTACATATTACGACTCGTTTTTTATAATTTTTATCTAAAAAATATTTTGTTATATCATTCATTAAAGAATGGGATTTGGTATACCAATTCCCATCTTTAAAATTAAGTTAAAATAATAAATAATCTAACTTTATATTTTTTGATTAAAATCATAAAAAGCCTCGCGAAATATGTACATATTACGACTCGTTTTTTATAATTTTTATC
>CAJQHT010000005.1 GCA_905478245.1 uncultured Rickettsiales bacterium
TCTAGCACATATTGGAAATTAAGTCAATCAATTTTTTATAATTTCATTGATTTTCCTATAAGATTAAATAATATTGTAAAAAGTCTTTAATACCAAAAATCCACCTTTAAAATATGGCTATTTTTAAATCAGCAATCACAATATCATTATTTACCGCATTATCTAGGATATTTGGTTTTATCAGAGATATCCTCATTGCAAAATTTATGGGAGTAAGCCTATTGTCTGATGTATTTTTTGCCGCCTTTCGATTACCAAATTTCTTTCGCAGAATATTTGCCGAAGGAGCCTTTAACTCTGCTTTTATACCTATATTTGTTAAAAATATAGGAGATAATGGCAAAAAAGATAATTCTATAATATTTGCCCGCAATATATTTTCATTTTTACTATATATATTAATTATTATTATAGTGCTAATGGAAATATTCATGCCATTTGTTCTTTTAGGACTATTTCCTGGATTTAAGTTTGGCAGTGAAAAATTTTTATTATTAGTTGATTTATCGAGAATTACTGTAATTTATCTACTTTTTATTTCAATAGTATCACTTTTTTCAGGAATATTAAATTCAATCGGAAAATTTGCTGCCGCTGCTGCAACTCCTATAATATTAAATCTAACCTTAATAGCCTCTCTTTATTTACTGACTGATTATAGTAAAAATTTAGCATTTACCCTCGCTTTTGGTGTATTTATTGCTGGAATTTTGCAATTTTTATGGATGATGTATTTTTTAATTAAAAATAAAATATTTATCTATCCAACTATACCACAAATTAACCCTGATTCAAAAAAATTCTTAAAGAAGTTAATACCCGGCATTATTGGAGCTAATGTTATGCAAATTAATCTATTAGTTGATACAATAATAGCGAGCCTTATAGCTGGCGCGATTTCATATCTTTACTATGCTGACAGAGTAAATCAACTACCTTTAGCGATGATTGGAATTGCTATTGGAGTCGCCCTACTTCCAGCCCTGTCTCAGAAAATAAAAAATAAAAAATATGATGAAGCTATAAAATTACAAAATAAAGCTCTAGAAATAGCCTTATTCTTAGCAATACCAGCAATGTTTGCTTTAAATTTCCTGTCATATGAGATAATTCATGTTTTGTTTGAAAGAGGAAAATTTGACAATGAGGCCACTATCTCAATATCAAAGGCTTTAGCATTATATTCAATTGGTCTTCCAGCTTATATTTTAGTTAAAATATTTGAGCCATCATTTTTTGCCAGAGGTAACACTAAAACTCCAATGAAAATTGCAATTATATGCCTGATATGTAACTTAATTCTAAATCTAATCTTCTTTATACCTTTTGGATATTTAGGAATAGTATTAGCTTCCGTAATATCTTCTTATTTAAATCTAGGCTTAATAACATCTAATTTGATAAAAAATAATTATTTTAAGCTGGAGGCAGGATTCTTCAAAAAACTATTTAAAATTCTAATCTGTGCATGTATAATGGTTATCACTTTATATTTCATTAAATTACAAATTTTTGCAAATTATGATTTTAATAAAGTAATTGAATTATTTATATTAATTATAACAGGTTTCATAACGTATATATTGGCTGGATATATTTTTATAAAACATAATCTTTAAAGTTTCTAGAAATAATGAATAAAAAAAATCTATATCTTAATAATTTATATAAAATATTTATAATATTACTATTATCATGCACAATATCATGTGGAAGATCTGGCGATTTATATTTGCCAAAAGATGGTAATAAATCGATTAATACCAATTCTTAATCTTTAATGAATGATATAACAAAATATTTTTTAGATAAAAATTATAAAAAAGAATCGTCAGTATGTTCATATTTTAACGAGGCTTTTTATGATTTTAATCAAAAAATATAAAGTTAGATTATTTATTATTTTAACTTAATTTTAAAGATTAAGAATTGCTATAATGCCAAGCACACTCCTTCGAATAATAGGCAACCTAAATATCATCTAATCTTCTTACGATATTTATTAAATACCAGGTGGTCTACCCATATTTGTACTCATTCCGGGAGAAGGGAATGGAGAAACATTTCCAAAAGGATTGCCAAATCCAGGAACTGGAGAATTATTACCAGGCCTAGCTCCACTGCCTCCCACCTGAGGAGCGCTAGAATAATTTCTCTCAATTGCTGGCGGAGCAATAGATGGAGAAACCCCGCCTGTTTTAAGTCGATTATTATTATAAACACAAACTATATCAGCACCATTTCTTAAAGTAAATTGAGATGATACTCTTTCAATAATTATATAATTTCCAGCCATTCTAAAATTAATCAATTCTTCAAATCCGGAGGAATCTACACTAAATATTGCCGGTAAATCTGTATTATTTTCAGAGAATTGCATATAGGTAAATTTCTTATCATCAAAAACTTTTACCGGAGCTATATTAGGCTCTCCCGTGAATTCGTAATTAAAGTTATAAATTGATAAATCACGCATATCAGGCTTGTCACTCTTTGGCTTCTTGGCAAATTGTATGATATTTTTATCTTCCTCATCAGGATATATAAATTTGGCAACAAAAATAAGATCCTGATCATCTATGCTGGTAGCAATTTTAGCTGTTAATTCAAAATGATAGACTTTCTCATTAGTTATAACAGTCATATTTGTATCAGGATTTTGTGCTATTGGCTTTAAAAAAAGTCTATTTCCCAAATGTTCAAATAGCCATAATGAAGAATCTCCCATTGAAATTGTTGAAATTGTTTCACTGGCACCGAATTCTATAAAACCTTGATAGGTATAATGACCAACATAACGATAAACATCATTTGGATTATAGATATATGCCCTAAATTTCTTTTCACTTCCTAAATATCTTGGAAGTTGTGATGCCTGTATATCAAAAACCAGAAAAGTTAGTAATAAAAGATACACAATACCAGTTCCTGTCTTTAATGTTATATTAGAAAATTTATATATTTTTGGCATTTTATTTTTTGTTAACAATAAAAAGATTATAATTACTTACTGCAAAATTCAAATTTTTATTTAGATTTTCTGAGTCAATTCTAGGAAATCTAAATTCTATTTTAGCTAAATAATGATTAATTATTTTTTTATCACCATAATCAGTTGTTAACTGATAATCGATATCGGCTTTTGAAGGCAAATGAACTGTCACGAACTTCCTAGCCTTACTCATAAAATCATTAGCTTCCTCTTGTTCAAACTTAAAAGAATTAATCTTGATGGTTTTTATAATATTCTTTCCAAAATACCTAATAGGGCTTTGGGGATTATCTAGACTTAAAGAAGCTTTAAATTTCCTAAATTCAGAAGGGGAGGAATTATTTTTAATAACATCAAATTTCTGACCAAGGCTTTTGGTGGTCATTATTTCAAAATTATATTCCTCTCTGTCTTTTAAATATTTAATTAATAGATATTTAACAACCGACTCCTCTAAATTATTTCCCGCATCAGATTCTTTTAAAGGATAAATAGCTGGCAGCAAACTAGCTGAATCCTTTTCATTAATAACTATCGGAACTTTTCTTACCAATGGAAAAGAGTCTTCAATCATTAACATAACAACATATAATATAATTGAATTTAATATTATTACCAACAAAAGCCAGGATCTATCACATATAGGTTTTAGATAATTAAAAGAATACCACTCAAAAGAATCTTTAAAAAAATCTCCAGTTTCAACAGATTGAGCTATAAATTCTCTATATTCTTTTTTTATCTCCTCTTTTGTTTTAACTTTTTTCTTTAAACCTAGCATTATTTATTAATTTCGGTTATACAGTTTTTATTTCCAGAATGTAAAATTTTAACCATTGCATCTACGCAATTATTTAACTCTTTAGAATTGCTTCCTCTGAATATTAAAGATGTTCCCCCTTGAAATGGGTAGCTTCCTATTGAAATATCTTGATACTGATTCTGTAACTCTTCTAATTCTTGAGCTATAAGACTTTCTGTTAATGATATTCTTATCTCCTTAGATATTATTTTTACGCCAGATTTTAAGCTCTTTTTTGCTGCAAAAAACATATGTTGCATAATCTTTGGAACTCCAGCCATAACAATAACATTTTCTATCATGAAGCCAGGGGCAGAGCTAACGGGATTGTCTAATAATCGAGATTTAGATGGAACGTAAGCCATTTTTAATCTAGCTTGATTAACATTCTCTTTGCCGTAGTGATTTATCAATATAGATTCCGCTTCTTTATTTTTTATTAACTTATCATTAAATGCCATAGCAATTGCCTTGGAAGTTATATCATCGTGAGTAGGGCCTATTCCTCCTGTCGTAAATAAATAATTATATTTTTTTCTTAAACTATTAACAGCCAAGATTATCTCATCCTCATTATCTAAAACAACCCTCACCTCTTTCAAGTTTATTCCAATAAGAACTAATTCCTTAGCAATAAAATTTAAATTTTTATCTTGAGTTCTGCCAGATAGTATTTCATCTCCAATGATTAAATACGATGCTGTAATTAAATTACTCATAAAATTATATCAAAAAATTGGCGCATCCGAGAGGATTTGAACCTCCAACCTTTGCCTTCGGAGGGCAATACTCTATCCAGTTGAGCTACGGATACAAAAAATTCCTTAAAAAGAACTTAAAAATAAATTTTATAAAAACCATTAAAAAATCTAAATGTCTTAGTTTTTTTTAAGATTCTTAAAATTATACCAAATCCCATTCTTTAATGAATGATACAGGCAAAATATTTTTTAGAGAAAAATTATAAAAGAGAGTCGTCAGTATGTACATATTTTAACGAGGCTTTTTATGATTTTAATCAAAAAATATAAAGTTAGATTATTTATTATTTTAACCCATTTTAAAGATGGGAATTGGTATTACTCTTCCTGGACTTGCTCAACCGATTCAACTTCTGGTATGTAATGTTTTAGCATATTTTCAATACCATTTTTTAATGTTATTGTAGAGCTGGGACAGCCAGCACAAGCTCCTTTTAATTCTAATTTAACTATACCCTCCTCAAAGCCACGATAAATAATATCTCCCCCATCCATTGCAACAGCTGGACGCACTTTAACCTCTATTAGCTCTTTGATTTGCTTTACAATATCACTATCCTCATCACTGCCATCTGTACTATCATCTTCAGCTTTAGATACAGTGTCAATATTAGCATTTATTATTGGCTGTTTAGATATAAAAAAGTCCATAATTGTAGTCAGGATTTCGGTTTTTATATCATTCCATTCTAAATTTTCCATCTTGTTTACAGTAATAAAATCAGAACCGAAAAATACTGATTTTACACCATTAATTTCAAAAATATTATAAGCTAGATTGGATTTCTTTTCTGCATCTTTTTTATTTTTAAATTCATATGTTTTTTTACCAGCTACTTCATTGCCATCTGGTATGAATTTTAAACTAGAAGGATTAGGTGTTGATTCTGTTTGTATAAACATATATTATGCTAGTATTTAATTTAATTTTAAAGATGGACCTAATAATAAATTATTAATTTTATAAAATATACAAAAAAATTATCAATTATTAAATTATATTGATTATTATTTTTAGAATAAATATAATTATTAATATTCTTTATTTTTATTACCTAATACCAAGTCCTACCTTTAATGAACGATATTAAATTTTAATTTTTATAAATTATGGCTAAAAAAGAAAAAACATTATCAATATTGGAAAGTATTAGAAATAAAATGAAAAGAATTAAAAATACTGATGAAGAAGAGCTAGCCGGTGAAGACGAATTTGATTCTCTTGACGATAAAGAGGATAATAAAAAAATTGCCCAAGATATTATTGATGAAACCAAGGGCGGCGACATCAAAACAGAAGAAAAAAATAATACAGATGACCATGCTAAAGAAACCCAAGATGAAGATTTTGATCTAGAGTTAGGAGATGAAGATGATCTTAATTTGGATGAAAATGACGATTTGGCAGAGATTAAAGTAGAAGAAAATGTTGAAATAGCTGCAGCTCCAGTAGAAGAGGCTGAAGATGATCTTGATTTAGATGGGGAATCAGAAGATCCAACAGGGGAAACCCAAGATGAAGATTTTGATCTAGAATTAGGAGATGAAGATGATCTTAATTTGGATGAAAATGACGATTTAGCAGAGATTAAAGTAGAAGAAAATGTTGAAATAGCTGCAGCTCCAGTAGAAGCGGCTGAAGATGATCTTGATTTAGAT
>CAJQHT010000006.1 GCA_905478245.1 uncultured Rickettsiales bacterium
CGCAAATTTGCATGGTGGTGATTTTTTTAAGAGGTTTTTTGTTGATAAATTTGCATTAACTAAATAAACTGAATTTGTTGATAAATTGGAAGAGTAATGTTTGTTTAAAAAATGGGTACCTTTCATATCGTTTTAATTTATAAATGAATGAAATTCTGGAAAATGATTCTTAATTTTGTTAGATTCAAAAAAGTTAATTATTTTATATTTATTAATTTACTCCTAATTGTTTAATTGAAGAAGAGTGGCTTTTGAGCGAATTAAAATCAACTTTATATCACAATATTTTTTCTGAAAAAAAATAAAATAAAAAGTTTATATATTTCAATATTCTAAAAATTCTGTGTTTTTAGAAAAGCTTTGACCTTTATCAATTTTTTTTGAGATATTGCACATTAAAGAATCTGAATAATAACTGCCATGTCCTATGATTTGATTCCGAAATGTACTCATATTTTTCTGATCCTTTTTACCCTGTTCATAATGCAAATGCGTAGGATAAAACTCATCAAAAAAAGCATGTCCACCATTATAAGTTTTATCGTTTGTGGTTATAAAAAGTATTATTCTAGCCCAAAATTCATTATATTCTCTTTTATCTTCAACTCCTTTTCCAATTAACTTAAATTCTTGAAATAAATTAAGATAGTCTTGATATTGAAATGTATTGTTTCTAATTTTTTGTGCATTTTCTTTATTATTTAATAAGATAGCAGTATAAATAATAATCGCATAAAAAACTCCAATAACTTT
This sequence comes from uncultured Rickettsiales bacterium, assembly GCA_905478245.1. Taxonomy (GTDB): domain Bacteria; phylum Pseudomonadota; class Alphaproteobacteria; order Rickettsiales; family UBA1997; genus CAJQHT01. The sequence continues at coordinate 754 of CAJQHT010000006.1, forward strand.
TTTGCTGCTATCTTCACTTGCTGCCATGGTACAAGAAAATATTCCAAAGAACTCATCTATTTGTCTTAGCGTTAATTTAAAAGCAATCAAAATCTTCTTTATGTGTTTTTCATGATGATCTTCTATATCACATACATAATTTTTGTTTCTTGCTTTATACTCCTCAATTTTTGATTCTATAAAAGACTCAGAAGCTGCTAGATTTGCTAGTGAGGGCAAAACAATACTTCTATGTATAAATTTTCTATAATACTCAGAAAAATCCAGATCTCCATATAAACATTTCACTGAAGATTCAAGTTGAGACTCGTTGACTCCCAGGATAAAAACTATGCCTTTTGTTTGAAAAAAATGCTTTAATATCTCCAAAAATCTAACCATATAGTCTGGGCGAGATCTATCCAGCTCATCAACTAAAATAAATAAAGGCTTCTTATGTAACGCCTCAACATATTCACTCAATGATTCATTTAATTTTTGAAATAAATCTATTCTTTGTTTATATTTATCAAATATTGAATTATTTTCTGGTCTAACCTTTTTGTTATAATTTGTATACTCTTGCTGCAAATCAACTCCTATAAGTTTAGAGCCAGCAGCAGAAGCTATATTGATTATGGTATTCTTTAATTCTGTTTTATCTATCTTTGACGAATCTTCTTCTAAATATATTACCATCTCAAACGCTAATGGAATAAAAGGATCGTCGAAGAAATCATTTTTCCAGACATCAACAGAAATAACATCATATTCTTTATCTTCTAAATGTTTTTTCATCATCTCTAAAAAACATGACTTTCCAGAGCCAAATTTTCCATTAAGACTTATTACTAAACTCCCATCTACAAAAGATTGTTTCGTTACCGAATAATTAATTAAATCTTCACAAAAACCTTCTAACCCTATTTTATCAAAATCTTTAAAGGTTTTACTATTATTAGTGGCTTTACTTTTTTCAATCGTCGCTACTACATTCATTACTTATTCACCCTACCCTTTAATTCTTTACCTGCCATAAAGCTAATATGTCTTCTGGCTCCTATGGTAATTTCTTCTCCTGTTTGTGGGTTTCTTCCTTTTCTGGCTTTTAGGTTTTTGGCATTAAAAGAGCCAAAACCTATTAATTGAACTTTGTCATGATTTTCTAGGTTTTTTCCTATTTGATCCAAGAATTGATTTATTATTATTTCTACTTCTTTTTTTGTTTTACTTTCTTGATTAGCTATGTTGCTGATTATTTCTTTTTTTGATATTATGTTCATGATTTTCTCCTAATTGTTAATTGTTGATAATGGTTAGTTAATTAACTTACTTATTTTGGCTAGTTAGCTAAGTAATTAATTAATTTGTTAATTGTTATTTTGGTTAATAACAATGTAATAATATCTAATTATTATTATCAAGTATAAAGTTATTGAAGCGCCCTACTCTGTTTTTTTTTCCTTATTTAAATGCTGCTGCTTCTATTAATTTTTTTCTAAGATATTTTGAAATAGAAGCACCTGTCTCATCAGTCAAATTATCTAAAAATTCTTTTTCATAACTATTTAGATTAATTGTAAATTTATGAATTAGCCTTTCTTTTGAATCTTTTATTTCTGGACGCCCCATTTCCAACTTATACCAAAGTCTTTTCTTTAATGAATGATATAACTAAATATTTTTATAGCGATAAGCCTGAAGACTTCCTTATCCTTGTTATATCATTCATTAAAGAAAAGACTTTGGTATAATGTCTATTTTTTGCGACGCAATAAATTCATGCGTAAAGCTTCTTCTAATCTTTTTTCTTTGGCTGTTTTTTGTAATTGAGCTTCAGTTTTATTGTGAATTGTTGGTTTTTTGCTAGAATTCTTCTTATCTTGTTCTTGATTTTGATCAATTTTCATAGCAAGAATACATATAGGATGTTGTGGTGTCAAATTCTCCAGCGCAAGAATCAACTCTTTTATAAATTGGCGATATTTGTAATTTATTGCGTAAATCTTTTATTTCCTCTGCTGTTTTATTGCTTAATTTAGCTAATCTTTTATCAGAAAAACCTTTCTTCTTTAGAAATAAAATATCTTCTTTATCTTCAGAGAGGCCATTTTCTATAATATCTGCTTCAATTTTTACTAATTCAGAGATTTGCTCTAAAAACCAAGGCTCATAATGGGTGATCTCATTAATTTCAGTTAAAAAAATTCCCTCCCTGATAGCTTGAGCAATTAAAAGAAGTCGCATTGGCTCTGCTATTGCTAATCTAGCTTTAATAATTTTAATTCTTTCATCTTTATCGTCAGATTTAATAATAATATCATCAAGTCCTGTTAATTTTGATTCCATAGATCTTAAAGCTTTCTGCAGACTTTCCTGAAATGATCTACCAATTGCCATAACTTCACCAACAGATTTCATTGAACTGCTTAAAATTGCTTCGCTGCCTTTAAATTTTTCAAAGGTAAATTTTGGAATTTTAGTAACAATATAATCAATTGAAGGCTCAAAAGAGGCTGGAGTTTTGCCATTAGTGATATCATTCTTAATTTCATCTAAAGTGTAGCCAATAGCTAATTTTGCTGCTACTTTAGCAATAGGAAAGCCGGTAGCTTTTGAAGCTAGGGCTGAAGATCTAGATACTCTGGGATTCATTTCAATTACTACCAATTGACCATCTTTAGGATTAACCGCAAATTGCACATTAGAACCACCAGTTTCAACGCCAATTTCTCTTAACACAGCAATTGAGGCATTACGCATATTTTGATATTCCTTATCTGTCAGAGTTAAGGCCGGAGCAACTGTAATTGAATCACCAGTATGAACGCCCATTGGATCAATATTTTCAATTGAGCAAATAATAATAACATTATCATTTTTATCCCTAACTACTTCCATTTCATATTCTTTCCAGCCAATTATAGATTCATCGATTAATACTTCTGTAGTAGGTGAGGCAGCAAGGCCACTAATAATAATATCAATATATTCTTGGCGAGTTCTAGCAACGCCACCACCGGCGCCACCCATGGTAAAGCTAGGACGAATAATTGCTGGAAGACCAATATTATCAAGCTCGGATAGTGCTTCCTCTAAAGTATGAGCAATGCAATTTTTTGGAGTTTGCAAACCAATTTTATCCATGGCTTTTTGAAATAAAGATCGATCTTCTGCTTTTTTAATAGCCTCGACACTGGCTCCAATTAATTCAACATTATATTTTTCTAACACTCCATTTTTTTCTAAAGCTAAAGCGCAATTTAAAGCTGTTTGACCGCCAACAGTAGGTAAAATTGCATCAGGTCTTTCTTTGGCAATGATTGATTTTACAATTTCTGGATCAATGGGTTCAATATAAGTTTTATCAGCAATATCAGGATCTGTCATTATGGTGGCTGGATTGGAATTAACCAGAATAACCTTGTAACCCTCTTCTCTTAGTGCCTTACAGGCTTGTGTTCCAGAATAATCAAACTCGCAAGCTTGACCAATAACAATTGGCCCAGCACCAATTATTAAAATTGATTTTAAATCTTCTCTTTTTGGCATGAATTATAGGTAATAATAAAATGTTAACTTCATAAATAAAGACTCCTGTAAAATTACTAAATTCTGAAGGAATTTATAGATATTAAAAAATTTGAAATTTTAGTATATCTATAAATATCAATGAGTTTCAAAAATTTCCACCAACAATGACATCAGCAAAATATAGCGATTCATAAGGATCTTGAGAGATGGTATTAAAGATTTTTTTACTAGTCAAGAATTTAATTTTAGTAATAAAAAATTATAAGCAGACTCCAAAAGACTACTTGCAAATTACAAAAATAGTAATTATTATTTTTACCTAAGGAACCTCTGAAAAACTAAAAACCTCTATTTTTGAGAGTTTTTTAGTCCAAATTTTGTTACTTTTTGGTCACAATATTCAAATATTTTGCCAAAAATAACGATATTTGGGCTAAAAAGTGCCAAAAAGAGAGGTTTTGCCAAAATATGTTTTAGTTTTTCAGAGGTTCCTTAAACTAAGCATAATAAAAATATATTTAATTTCTAACATGAGCAACATCGTATCTGATTTAAAAAAAGTTTTAATGGTCCCAATTCATAAAGAAGGCTATAAATTTATCGCCATATTTGCTGCGGTAGCATTTTTTCTAGCTTTATTTAATGATACGCTTGGAGTTATTGGCTTTGTTTTAACTCTTTGGTGTGCTTATTTCTTCAGAAATCCTCCAAGATTTACAATAGCAGAAGAAAATGATATTATTAGCCCGGCAGATGGCGTTATTAATTCTATCGCAAAAAATGCCACTCCTCCTGCTGAATTAGATCTTGATCCAAAGAAAAAATGGGTAAAAATTAGTGTCTTTCTAAATGTATTTGACGTTCACGTTAATAGAGTTCCAATTTCTGGAACTGTAGAAAAAGTCTGCCACAAAGAAGGTGAATTTTTAAGTGCTAATGATGATGAAGCCAGCGATAAAAATGAAAGAAGCTCTGTTTTATTAAAAACAAAGAATAATCAAGAAATTGTATTTGCACAAGTAGCCGGACTTGTTGCCAGAAGAATAGTAAACGAACTAGTTGATGGCCAAGAAGTAAAAGCTGGAGAATTATACGGCTTGATAAGATTTGGCAGTAGAGCTGATATTTACTTACCTGAAAATAGCACAATAAGAACCGTGATTGGTCAAAAAATGATTGGTGGGGAAACTATAATTGCCCATCTATCTGCAGCAAAAACAATTGTTGCAAAAGGTAAGCCGGCCATTAAGACAAAAACAGCAAGCAAAAAAACCGTAAAAAGCAGTAAGGAAAGCTAAAAAATCTCATAATTAGCAATCAATGCTCCTAAAAATAACAAAAATGAATGATTTTGGTCAGGCTATCGCCTTTGATCAGGATAATAAAAAAATATTTGTTAATGGAGCTGTCACAGATGATGAGATCGAGGTTAGTATAATCAAGAAAAATAACAAATTCACCTTAGCCAAAATTGAGGAAATAATTAATCCCAGTAATTTTCGCCAAGCCGCTCCCTGTCGCTATTTTGATGATTGTGGCGGTTGCAATTTACAGCATTTGGAAAATCAATTTTATCTAGATTTTAAATTAAATAATGTTAAAGAGGCTCTAAAAAAACAAGGAATTATCCATCCTCAAATTAACTTCATTAAAATAGGAGAAAATTCTCGAAGACGCCTCAATTTACAAATTGACCACAATAATAAATTAGGCTTCTTTAAGGAAAATAGCCATGATTTAGTAAATATTAGTGATTGCCTAATGGCGGAGAAAGAAATCGCTGAACTCATCACTAAATTACAGAATTTACTTCATAAATTAGGCAAAAATCTATTCAAATCTATTAATATTTGTCAATTTGATAATGTTGTTGAAATAATTCTTAATTTTAAGAAGAAACAAGCCACTTTTGAAGAAAATCAAATTCTTACTGATTTTGCCCGTAATAATAAAAATATTAATCTATCCACTAAGATCAAGAATAGCACAACTCCAATTTATCAAAGCAGCAAAGCCTATCTGGAACTTGGTTCCTTAAAAATTTATCCACCTAGTAATATTTTTCTACAAGCAACAAAGAAGGGTCAAAAAGCTATTATTTCAGAGATAGAAAATTTTATTTTAGAAAATAATAGCCAGAATATAATCGATCTTTATTGCGGCATTGGAACTTACAGCTTCTCAATCATTAATAAAATTAATAGATCCATTTGTTTTGAAGGTAATGAAGAAATGGCGCAATCGATTAATATTAATGCTGGAAAAAATAATTTATCACATAAAATTAACGCAAAATCACGCAATCTAACCTCAAATCCAGCACAAGATAAGGAGTTAAATAATATTGATCTAGCCATTATCAATCCACCTAGAAGCGGAGCAAAATCTCAAATCAATAAATTGGCAGAATCGGAAATAAAAAATATTATTATGGTTTCCTGCGATCTTAATTCTTTTTCTTTTGACGCAAACATTTTAGTTGAAAATGGTTTTAAGATAGATAAAATTACAATTATCGATCAGTTTTACTACACCTCACATATTGAAATAGTAACTATATTTAAAAAATAACATGAAAAATTTACCAACTTGGGATTTAAGTGATCTCTATCCAGAAATTAATTCAAAAGAAGTTCAGGGTGATATTAAAAAGTCCCAAAAATTAGCGGAAGATTTTGCAAAAAAGCATAAGAATAACATCATTAATTTAAAAGCAGATGACTTAGCTAAATTAATTACAGAATATGAGGAAATTTCTGAAATATTAGGGCGCTTATCAGCATTTTCTTATTTAAATTATGCTGCAGATTTATCAGATCCAAAAAATACTAGCTTTTACCAAAATATTTCTGAAAAAATTAGTGAAACCTCTAGCCATTTGGTCTTTTGCGATATTGAAATTAATAAAATATCTGATAAAAAACTAGAAGAAATGCTAGCAGAATCAAAAAAATTAGCAAAATATCAGCCATATTTAAGAGATGTCCGCACTTTTAAAAAATATCAATTAAATGAAGATTTAGAAAAATTATTTTTAGAAAAGTCAACCACAGCAAAAAGCGCTTGGAGCAGATTATTCGATGAAATTATTAATAATCTAAAATTTCCTTATCAAGATAAGGAATTGAATTCATCAGAAATTTTTAATCTTTTAAGCAGCAGTGATGAGGCAGTTCGCAAAGAGGCTGGCAAGATAATTGGCAATATTTTAGGACAAAATTCAAAAATATTAGCTTTTATTACAAATATTCTAGCTAAAGATAAACAAACCTCGGATAAATGGCGTAAATTTAAAGATCCCATCTCTTCTCGTAATTTATCTAACTTTATTGAAGATGATATAGTTGATAATTTATTTAATAAGGTCAAAGAAAATTACGGCAATATTTCGCATCGCTATTATAAATTTAAAGCTAAATTACTAAAGAAAGAAAAATTATATTATACCGATAGAAATGCACCCTTGCCAAATGCGGATGAGGAAAAAATTTCTTGGGAAGAGGCAAAGGAAATTGTTTTAAGTGCTTATGGCAATTTTTCACCAGAAATCGCCGAGATTGGTCAAAAATTCTTTGATAATAATTGGATAGATGTACCAGTTAGAAAAGGTAAGGATTCCGGAGCATTTGCTCATCCTTGCGTTCCTTCTGCTCACCCTTATTTACTTTTAAATTATCAAGGAAAAGTTAGAGATGTCATGACACTTGCTCATGAGCTTGGCCATGGTATACATCAATTTTTAAGCGCTAAGCAAGGCTATTTAATGGCTAGCACTCCTTTAACCTTATCAGAAACTGCATCCGTATTTGGTGAGCAATTAGCCTTTCAGGAAATATTAAGAAGGCAAAAAGATGAAGGTAAAAAGAAAATTATTATTGCCGGAAAAGTTGAGGATATGATTAATACGGTGATTCGTCAAATTGCCTTTTTAGATTTTGAAAAGAGAGTTCACGATAATAGAAAAAATGGCGAAATCTCCATTGACGATCTGAATAGATTTTGGATGGAAGTTCAGCAAGAAAGCTTAGGTGATATTTTTGAATTTGGCGAAGAATATAAATATTATTGGTCATATATTCCTCACTTTATTCACTCACCATTTTATGTTTATTCTTATGCTTTTGGCGACTGCCTGGTTAATTCACTTTACGGCGCTTATAAATCTGGCTTAGAGAATTTTGAAAGTAAATATATTACAATGTTAAAAGCTGGTGGCACCTTGCATCATAAAGAATTACTAAAACCATTTAATCTTGATGCTAGTAAAGCAGATTTCTGGCAAAAAGGGCTTGATGTTATTGCTAATTATATTGATATCCTGGAAGCTCCAGAGCAGCAAAATATTACTCAGAAAGAGAAAATACAGCTATAATTCATTATAAATGTATTTTATATTACGCTGTATTATTTTGATACGAAATATGTATTAAAACGATACATAATGTATTATTTTGACACATATTGAAAATAGGAAGTAATACCAAATCTAAAGCCTTAATAAACAAATATAGCAAAATATTTTTTAGATAAAAATTATAAAAAATGAGCTGTAATATACTCATATTTCACGAGGCTTTTTATGATTTTAAGCAAAAAATATGAAGTTAGATTATTTATTATTTTAACCCATTTTAAAGATGTGATTTGGTATAACACCAAATTCCAACTTTAGCACAGGATATGTTGGAAGAAAAATTTATATTATGAAGAAAATTACAAATTATTTTACCACAATAATTACTATATTAATAATTCTAGCCCCTATAAATTCATTTGCCCTAACCTCCACTCAAGAAGAAACTGCTAAAAGACAAAATGAAATTAATCAACAAAGATTAGAGCGCGAAAGATCAGATATTATCAAGCGGCAGGAAAGGAAGAAAACTGAAAAAATAAGAAAATCTAGAGATTTAAAGGATGTTAAAGACGATGACTTAATTCTGGATGATAAAGGTGGATGTATAAAGCTAAATGATATTTCAATCACTGGAAACACAATATTTTCAAATAAAGAGCTAAAGAAAAAGATTTTAAAAAAATATCAAGATAAATGTTTAAAAAAATCTAATATCTTAAGTGTAAAGCAAGATCTAGAAAATTATTATATCTCTAGAGGCTATAGCAATGCCAGAGTATATTTTAACAAAAAAACCTTAAAACAATCAGTTCTATCACTTTTTATTCTTGAGGGTGTAGTTGAGAATATAAAATTAGAAAATAATAGCAAAATTGACAAAAAGTTAAAATTTAAAGAAAATTCAAAGCTCTTCATGGCCTTTCCTTTTAAAAAAAATAAGGTTTTTAATATGAGGGATTTTGAACAAGGTCTTGATCAGATTAACAGGTTGCAATCTAGTAATGCTAAAATGCGAAGCGATCCAGGAAAAGCAGGAGGATCATCAAATATTATTATCAATAATCAAATTTCTTATCCAACTAATATCACATTATCCCACGACAACTCAGGACAAGAATCTAGCGGCAAGAAAAAGAAGAAACTAACCATATCACAGGATAACTTATTTGGTTTATATGATAATCTTTATATAAATTACAACAAGGATGATGATTCAAGCCAAAGTGATAAATTTACTAAAAGCATCTATTCTTCATTTTCATTGCCTCTTGGATATTGGACTCTGACTGGAGCGTATTCTGAATCAGAATATTTAACCACTATCCGTGAACAAAATACTAGCTATAAGGTAAGCGGCCAAACATTATCAAAAACCTTTCAACTTGACAAGGTTCTAAAAAGAGGAAAAAGTTTTAAAGCAAAGCTTGGAACTGAGTTGAATTTAAAAGACACTGCGAGCTTCACTAAAGATACAATCAATACGAGCGGAACTCACAAATTAAGCATATTAACAATTTTTAATGATAGTACTATATACACCAAAACAGGAACGATCTTTATCAAACCAAGCTATGCTCAAGGCCTAGATATTTTTGATGCCAGAAGTGATTTAAAAGATATTACCGTCAATGAGTCTCATGCTCAATATAAAATAGCTAAGCTTTATAGCTACTATAACACAAATTTTAATATTCCAAAAACCAAAATCCCATTAAATTATCTTTTTACTTTTGACTCACAATTTAGTCAAAATACCTTATATGGCACAGAAAAAATAAGTATAGGTGGCAGATATTCAATCAGAGGTTTTGATGAGAATTCAATTTCTGGAGATAATGGCTATTACATCAAAAATGACCTAAAGATAAATACTTCATATTTACTGCCTATAAAATTACTAAATTCGAAACTTTTAACTTTTGGACAAAAAAAGAATTTATCAGCAAAAAACTTTTTTTCAAAAACCTATCTCACTGTTTTTTATGATTACGGCTATGTTAGAAATAAAAATATTATTAGTGAGGCTGGAGAAGGTTATATGAGCGGAGCTGGAATAAAGTTAAATTATTTAGGGAAATATATAGATTGGGATTTAACCTTTTCCAAAGGATTACACAGCCCTAAATTTATCCAAAATATCTATGACCAACAAAAGGATGGAGAATCGGTATATTATAATATTAGCGCAAAATTTGGATTGTTTTAAAAAAATCTTTGCTTAAAAATATTTTGTTATATCATTCATTAAAGAAAAGACTTTGGTATTAAATAATTTTATTAAAAAACAATGAAAAAAATAGGACTAAAAATATCAATAGGAATTTTTGCATATGGAGCGTTTTTCAACAATCCGTTTTTGCTAGAAAATACCGAAAAAGCTATTCTTGGAATTTTCCTTTATTCAATACCTCTGATCATTAATTTATTAAAAAAATCAGGAGAGTTGGCCAAAGTTTATTCTATATGGTTTGGAATATTCATGATATTGCAATCTTTATTATTTTTTAAAATTTTAAATAATGACTATGTAACTTTGCCACCAAATTTAGCAGAAAAAGTTAATGTAAAAGAAGGAGTTCTTTCAAACATACAAGGCATACAAAATATTAAAACTGACGAAAAGGGATTTAGGGTTACCAAGAAAATAAATTATGAAAATAAACCAAATAATAATTATAGAATTTTTGCAATTGGCGGCTCTACCACTGAGCAAATTTATATTGATCAGAACCTAAGCTGGACTCATCTATTACAAGAAAAATTAGGTCAAAAATACCAAGATTTAAATTTTGAGGTAATTAATACAGGAGTCTCAGGACTTAGGGCGAATAATCATATTGCCACCTTTAAAGAAATCATAAAATATAATCCTGATATGGCTATTTTCTTAATAGGAATAAATGATTGGAATTATGACATACAATATCAGCACAAAAGTGGCTATAAAAAATTTAAAGATAATTTGCCAGATTTTATGACCAAGATTTCTTACGATAAAACTCTGAGAAAATTTATAAAAACCATTAAAAAGAAGAAACAAAGTAATAATGATAGAGAGCTAAATGAGATTTATTTTGCCTATGGCTCTTTGAATAAAAATGATAAAAAAAGCTATAGACCCAAAGATGTTTTAAGCAGCTACAGGGAAGAATTAAATGAAATTGACTCAATTTGCAAAAAAAATAAAATAAATTGCGTATTTCTTACTCAGCCAAATGGTTACAAAAAACTAGCCTCAAAACAATATAGAGATTTATTTTGGATGACTCCTCCAGGAGAAGAATATACACTAAAATTCGAAGATATGAGTTATATTTCGAATCTTTATAATAAATATATGATTAATTTTGTCAAAAAGACAAGAAATCAAATATGTGATTTGAATAGCAAAATACCAGCTTCTTTAGATTATATGTATGATGATTGTCACTTCAATGTCAAGGGAGCAAAAGAAGTATCAGAATTACTATTTGATTGTATAGAGATTGATCAAAATTAGACACTTTTCTAATTAAGAATCTTGGGCTTTCCATTACTCTTGACATGCAAATTACCTCCTAATATCATTATACTAATTACTATATTTAAATTGCTAATATTAAATAAACTAATTGAATCTATGTTTTTATAACAAAGAAAATAAAGCAATTAATTATAAAAAACTTATATGACTGTGAAAGATAAAAATAAGATATACTCTTACCTTTACAGAAAGTTTAGAGAATTTATAGCTCTTTTCCTGTCAGTCATACTAATCATCAATCCTTTTCTAATTAATGCAGCTTATGCCGCAACCCCAACAACAGAATCTGTTTCTCATATAATTCCTGACGGATCAACAGAAACAACTATAGATCGTGCTCAAAACGGCACACCAATTGTTAATATCGCAAGACCCAGTTCTGGTGGAGTAAGTCATAATACATTCAGAGATTATAATGTTTTAAGCGATAATGCTATTTTAAATAATTTCAAAGGAAATGTGGCAAAAAGCCAATTAGGTGGTGCATTATATGGTAATCCAAATTTTAACAAGGAAGGTGGCAGAACTGCCAATATAATTCTAAATGAAATTACAAGCAATAGAATAACAAGATTAGAAGGTTATACAGAAATTTTTGGCGATAGAGCGGCATTAATCGTAGCGAATCCGAATGGAATTCAAACATCTGGTGCAGGATTCATTAATACTTCAAGGTTATCCTTAATTACCGGTAAGCCAAACCTTAATCCAAATGATGGTACAATAGATGATTTTGACATCAATCCTAATTCTCAAATTTTAATTACTGCTAGAAATGTAGCCACAGAAGATGCCAATGGTCAAAATATAATTATTCCTCTTGGTTTGGATGCCGGTACAACCAACTATTCAGAAATAATATCAAGAACTGTAAAAGTAAGTGGAGAAGTTTATGGAGGAGAAAATTTTAATATAAAAACAGGTAATCATAAATATAATTACAATACAAAAAAAGCAACTTCCAATAATGAGAATCAGGATAGCAAGCCAGAAATTTCTATTGACGGTTCTGCTTTTGGCGCAATGTATGCAGGTAGAATCAGCTTTACTTCAACTGAAGATGGAGTTGGTGTAAAAGTTGCTGGTGGAGATCTAGAAAGCACAATTGATGATATCAATATAGATAGTAATGGTAATATTGAATTTGAGAAGTTAGTTGCCAAAAATAACATTACAGTTACTTCAAATACAGGCAAGGTAACGCAAAATAAAAGCTCCTACGCCCAAAATAATGTTATAATTACAGCATCACAGGATGTTGATATTAAAGGAGAATATGTATATGGAGCAAATGAAGTTAATATTACTTCACAAAATAATAATATTAATAACAACGCTCATATTGAAGGAAAAACCGCTACACTAACTGCTAATAAAAATATCAATAATCTAAATTCTACAATTCTTGGATCGCAGTTAGTTAGACTTACATCAACATTGGGAGATATCAATAATGGCAGCGCAAGTGATGGAACAAATAATAGCTCAATAATACAAAGTAATAAAGATTTATATTTAGTAGCAAATAATGGCAGCATCAATAATGATTACGGTATGATTAAAGCTGTTAATGATGCTAACCTAACAGCGAATATAATATCTAATCAAAACACTATATCTGATGTAGCGGCAAATCTAAGGGGAATTGATGTCCAGAAGGACCTAACGATAGTTGCTAATAGTTTAATAAATCAAGCTGGATATATTGGGGTCTCAGGAAAATTTGACATAACTCTAAATGAATCAAAACTAAATAATAAAGATGGCCTTATCTATTCTTCATTTTATACAGATAGCTTAACCCCAGATGATCACAAAACAAGTGAAATAACTTTCAATAACCTAACTACTAATATCAATGACAGTAATGAGATCGGAACAATTTTAGTGAATGATTACTTACTGCTTAATGGAGACAATATAAGCGATCTAAGCAATAATGGGATTATACAAACTGGTAACAAGCTAACTATCGCCACGAATTCTTTTATTAACAATAACGAGATAAAAAGCCTTAAAGATATTGTGATTAACGTGGCGGGTGATTTTACTAATAACAAAGAAACTGACATCATAGGTAAAATTACAGCTTTAAATTCAATTGATATTCAAAATGCCAATAATTTCATTAATAGGTCTGACATTTATGTTATGGATGAAGAGAATATTGGAGCTGGAACTAACAATAAATTATTTACCTCAAATATTCAAAATGATTTTACCAACTCAGGAACAATAGTTGTTGACGGTGATTTTACAGTAAGCAGCGCTACTAATTTTATAAACAATATTGGTCAGGTTGATGTAGGTGATAATATCAGTATAATTGTCAGCGATTCAATCCAGAACCTAAGCAATTCATCATTACTCGCTAAAAATCATATCTCTCTTTATGGATCGAATAGCATTACTAACACATCTTCAGAGATTTATTCCACTCTAGGAAATATAAATTTAGCTAAAAATATTGCCGATGATCCAGCTACTCCACAAATTGAGTTAGTTAAAAATGAATCAATCCTTAACTCAGGAGGAAGAATAGAGGCGGCAGTTGGTGATATCAATATTGCGACTACCGATTTAATAAATCAAAGCTCGCTTGTTAAAGAAGATGGTACTGTCAATTATTCTGACATAGTAATATATGATAGCGAAGTTCCATATAGATATATCAATGCCTGGACAGATAGTGGTACTTATAAACAAGGAGGATCTTGGCACTGGGGAATAAGATTTGATAAAGATTTATATAAGGATGGATATGGCTTTACCGTAGATTCTATGGGTGTAGGTCATGGAATAAGCAGAAAAGAAACCAAAAGAAAAGTTAATAACACTGTTAGAAACTATGAATCTAATATAAAATCTGGCAGTCATATGTTTATTACAGCCGACAATCTGACAAATCATCTTAGTATTATACACAGCAAAGGCGATATGAAATTGCAAGGCAACTCCTTAGATGTAAATTCAGTTCTAATCAATAAGTCATATGCAATTGAAAATACTATTACTTATAAGTGTAGTAGTAGCTGTGGGGGTTATGAGTTACCAAATAAGAATGGTGAATTTATTGAAGATTTAGGTCGTGCTGGAATTGGGCATAGGAGTAGCTTCACTTTTAGCGGAAACACTGAAAAAGAGGTAGATAAAGTAGCAGGACATTTAACTTCTGCCATTATAAGCGATGGTAGTTTTTCCGCTCCAGGATACAGTGGGGGAGTAGACCAAGAAAGCGTAAGAGGTAATTTAGATGGCTTTCAAGCAAATTTTACTGAACAAAATCCATCTTCGCAAATAGAAGATTTGAAAAATAATGGATTCCTAAATGTCACAAATGGCTTAGATCTTCCAGATAGAGATAAAGGATTTTTTAAGGTAAATAAACCTGATGATACCGACAATAATGTTTCAAGAAAATATTTAGTTGAGACTAATAGCAGATTTTTAGACACATCTTCATTTTTAGGATCAGATTATTTCTTACTAAGAATAGGTTTTGATCCAAATACAGATATCAACGTTCAAAGATTAGGTGATGCCGTCTATGAGCAAAGACTTATTATGAATGCCATCAACAAAGTAACCAATTTTGAATATTTAGAAGATGACATCAATAATGATAATGAGCAGGTGCAAAGATTATATGATAACGCATTCTTAGAATATGATAAAAATCCAGACTTTGAGATTGGCAAAGCCCTAACTAAAGAGCAAATTAATAATCTTGAAAAAGACATGATATGGTTAGTTGAAAAAGAAATTGATGGTCAAAAACTATTGGTAACAGAAGTTTATTTTGCTCCAGATACAATTACTAAGTTAGCTGAAGAAAATAATACAACCGGAGCGATTATTAAAGCCGAAACAGTTGATATCATATCAGATGGAGATATTAAAAGTGATTTTGGGTCAATTATTGCAACCAAAGGAGGAATAAACTTATCTTCCCAAGGTAACATTGACTTATTGAATTCTATTTTGAATTCAACAACTACAACCTCAATTGTAGCAAACAATGATGTCAGCATAGTTAACGACAAAGCTTATCAAGGTTTTTCATTTACACCTGATGTAATAGGCTCTCTTTCCAATCAACAGTCAAATAAGGGCCTGAAAGTAGCAGGCCTACTTGCAGGAGCAACAACTATATCCCCAGAAACTCAAAATATAATAGATGATGCTATTAATGCCAGAAATTCTACAACTTTTAATGCTGGAAGTGATATTCAGATAGTCAGCGGTAATGATATTAATATAGCAAATAATAATTTTAATACCGAAGGCAGTATTTTTATCGATGCAGGTAATGATATTAACAACAGTAATTATACAATAAAAGCCAGTGAAAATGTAGTTATTAATGCTACTAATGATATTAATAACATACATACAACAAATAGTGCGGATGAAACTAGAATTGAGGCTGATAAAATGGTTTCCATGATTGCTGGCAATAATATCACAAATAGAGGGGCAACTATTAAGGCTGGTGAGCTTTTATATTTAACAGCCGGCAATGATATAAATAATGAAGCCCTAATAACCACCAGAGTTAATCACGTAGAAGTTAGCAATGGGGTAGCAGATAGCAGTAATGCTGACCATATTCGTTCAACTTTAGAGTCACAAGGAAACCTTACTTCAGACGGTAATCTGGTATTAATTGCTGGCAATAATATTAATAATGTTGCAAGCAATATAACTACAACTGGAGTTAATACTAACTTTGCAGGGGAAGCTTATATAGAGGCAACAGCAGGAGATGTTAATATAGTTACAGATACATTAAGAGATAGAACTGTAGCTAGATGGCACTCTAAAAAGAATAGAGGAGTATCAATTAACGACACTACAACAAATATTAGTAGCAATCTAGATGTGGCAAGTAATTTAACTCTAGTAAGTGGGAATGACACTAATATAAAAGGAAGTGATTTACTCATAGGTGGAAACTTAACCACGGATTCAACTGGCAATTTAAATATAGAAAGCGTTCAGGATACTTCTTACGGCTTTTATGCCAATTATAAAAGAGGAAGTTTTGGCAGAAGAAGTAGATCAACCTCAACAACAAATTCTACCACAAATATTGTATCAAATATTAATGTTATTGGAGATATTAACTCTACCAGTGAAAAAAATATTAGTGTCATTGCTTCAAATCTAACTTCTGACTCTGGCAATATCAATCTAATTGCCAAAGATCAAATAAATATCCTATCAGCAAGGGATACTTTTGAAATAAAAACAACGAGCAAAAAGCATGGCGTAACTACAACAGCCATCAACAATAAAACCAATAAAACAGTTACTCGAATAACAAGCGACTTAAATGCAGGAAATGGCAATATTTCTCTAACCTCAGGAGGAAATACAACAATAATAGCCAGTAACTTATCAAGCGGAAATGATACTAATATCAAGGTTGGATCTTATATAGATACAGTAACAAATACAGAAACTATAAATAATAATGCTACCTTAAATATCCTAAATGACATGGATAGTGAATATAGTTATGAATATTCCTCTAAAATGGGAGCTAGTATGGAAGCTATCGCAGTTGGCATGGCAGCAGGATTTGCAACTGGAGGGTTGGTAGGAATGGCAGCAGGTGCTTATGTTGGATCTCAGTCGCAAGAAGGTAATGTTAGCATGGTTGAAACTTATGACGAAACTATAAAAGCAAGTAAAATAACTGCAAATAACAATATTAATATTGAGGTAGCAAGCGATGCTCTTATCAGATCAAGTGGGTTAAGTTCAGGAAATGATGTTAATATCAGAGTTGGATCAATCACAGATAAAAACAGCAATATTATAAATACAAACAGTAATGCCAATTTAAACATCACAAGTGCAGAAGAAAAACATATCAGAAACGAATTTCATGAAGAAATAAAGCCTGATTTAGTTGCAGTTGCTGGAGCGGCCGCACTTAGTGGCGCCATGATTTCATCTGGAAGTCTCTTGATGGTTGCGGGCGGCATTAGTGTCGCAAAAGCTAGTGAAGATAATGCTTTAGCAAACAGAGATATGAAAGAAAGCAGATTAAATCAAACAAACCAAATCTCATCAGATATTATAACTGAAAATGATTTAAATGCTATCTCAGCAAATAATATCAATATTGTAGCTAGTAATGCAGTTAGTGATAATGGAGATTTAAATCTAACTTCTGGCGGCGAAACTAATATCCTATCTGCAATTGAAACTTCAACCCTAACAACAAGAACAGAACATCAAGACTTTAGTGATTTTGATGCTGGAATTGATAGAGGAAGAGCAAGCGTAGGTGTTAATGCTGATATTGACAAGGAAACTAACTCAACAACCAAATCAACTGTTAAATCAAGCAATATTGCTGCAAATAATATAAATATTAACTCAAGTAGCGATGTTACAGTGCAGGCAAGTAATATAGTGGCAAATAATAATGTTGACGTAACCAGTACCAATGGAGATGTAAATTTAGTTTCAGCCACCAATACAACTAAAAATACCCAAGTAAAAGAGGATATTGATGCAACTTTAAGTGTTGGTATTGGAAATGCCTATGTTGATACCGCTTACGCAGTTGATGACGCTGTAAAAGCTGGTGAGGCAGTAAAAGCAGCAAAAGATGAATTATCTCACATGAAAAACCTAAAAAATCAAGGCAGAGCAACAGATGAGGCGGTAAAAGATAGTGAGATCAATTTAGCTCTTGCTGTAACTAATTTTAGCATTGCAACAAAATTAGCTGCAGCGTCAGTTAAAAAGGCAGCAGGAGCAGCAAGTACCTCTCTTGGAACAGGATTCTATGGTGATGTTAGAATGGATATGAGTAACACAAAATCAACTAGCAATGAAGTAATTGTAGAAAATATAGCAAGCCTTATTATTGCTGGAAATAATGTTGATTTAACATCAACAAATAAGGACATTAACCAAAAAGGAAGTCACATAACTAGTACAAATGGAGATGTAACTTACACAGCAGGAAATGATGTTAATATAGAAGCTAGCAAAGATACTTATAATTACAAATTCGGTTCTGAAACAGTTAATTCAAGCATAACCTTAGCTTCAACAAATCCAGTGGCCATGGTAGTTGATAATTTGGCTGGGTCACTTGGATATCAGAAATCTGATCAAAGTATTAACTCAATTACTTACAATAACTCAACTACAACAGCAAATAATATCAATATCAATAGTGGTAATGATACGGCTGTAAAAGGAGCTAATCTTCTTGCATCTAATGATCTAACTGTAAATGTGGGAAATGACTTAATTGTCGAGTCAAAACAAAATGAATATCATGCCAAAGGAAGCTCTAAGGGTTTAAATGTTGGTATGGGCAGCAATAAAAATACCAATACAGGCAATTACTCATTTGGCTTTAATAGTAGTAAAAGTAGAACTGATAGAGTTTGGGTTGATGACCAAACAACTTTGGTTGCCAATAATTCTGTAACCATCAATACTACCAACAATACAGATATGAAAGGTGCATTAATAGCAAACATTAAAACAGACGGAACTGATGGTGGAAATCTAAGCCTAACAACCAATAGCTTAACTTATGAAGATATAAAAGATATAGAAAGCCATTATTCAAAATCACTTGGTGGAAATTTAGGTATTGGAACAAAAGATAGCTACAAAGTTACAGAGCAGGCAAAAGGCACTACGCATTATAATATAAATTTTGAAAATAAAGGTTACGAAAAAGAACAAATTACTAGAGCAACAATAGGAAGTGGAACAATAAATATTGCTGCTAATTCTGATATTTCAGGTTTAAATAGAGATATTTTTAAATCTCAAGAATTAACTAAAGATACTATTACTGGCAACCTTAAGGGGGAAGTTAGCTTAGAAACTATTATAGAGGCTGGAAAAATTGCTTATGGTACAGGAAAAGCTGTTTATGGAGTTGGTAATTTGGCTGCCAATACACCAAAATTATTTTACTACAAAGATAGAGCATTTAAAGATGAAGCGATAGATCTTAATTCCCACCCTAAAGCAAAAGAGGCGACAGGATATCTAGCAAGAAGCGGCCCTGTTGCAATTGGACTTGGTGCAATGATAGAACTACTACAAGCTCCATCATATGCGGTGACATATGCATTAAAACTACAAAATCAATACGACCCCTTGGGAACTCATGGTCTGTATAAAAATAGACCTAAACCAGATCTTTCTGGTTTAGATTATGCTAAAGATATGTATCACGATGTAAGGGATATGTATAATGGCTCGCAAGGTAATTTTAATTACATAAAAGATATTAATAAATATAACAATGGAACAGATAAGAAGTAGAATATTTATTATTGCTAGTTTTGTACTATTATCTGGATGCGGTATTGTCTATCACAAAGGAGCCCCATTTTCTGCGATAAAAGAATTAAAAAAAGAAGCTCTTTTGATTGCGGGCGAAGTAGAAAAGTACAAGAAAAAATATGGCAAATATCCAGATAAACAATATTCTCATAAAGCAATCTCCTATTCTTCTAAAAATATTAATATGTTTATATTGCCGCTTCCTATACCATATATAAGCAAGGAGGAAAATAGATATAAAAATCATATATATCATGAATTAGGAAACCCTAATGTTGGTTTAAAATTTAATTCAGACAAAACAAAGTACTTACTGTATTTTTTGCATGATAGAAGTTATGCAGATTACTTTGATATAGAGTACATTGATGGCCTTACATACTCTCATAATCGACCCCATGTAAAGCTAAACGTGTATGATCCCAGATCCAAGAAATGGGATCAATTAAAAATCAATGGAGCTAGTGTGCATAATAAAGAACATATAAATAATATTATGGATAGATATTTGAGTGGTGGAACCCTTTCGGCAGGAAAATGATTATTCCTGTAAGATTTAGAGTAAAATTATAATTAATTATTTAATATGAAAATTTCTGAAATAAAAAACAAAAAAATACTAATAATTGTAATTTCAATATCAGCAATAGCATTAATATTGATTTCCATTACCTCATATAAGTTACTCGGTAAATCTAGCAATAACAGTAAAGATCCATCAAAAATAATCGTTTCAAATTATAGAAGTGGCGAAGTTACCCTAAAAGAAACTCAAATAGAGTTAGATAAACTGGCTCTTAAAAATGAAAAACTAAGAGGATTAAAATTTGACAATCTAACAGCTAATCAGAAAGAGGCTGTCATCAAGGAAGTTGTTTTAAAGGAAATTGCTCACAAAGAAGCTAAAAAGAGAAATCTTCACGAAGAAAAAAATTATAAAGAGTCTCTAAAAACCTTTGAAAATGAAGTTCTTTCTCAAAATTTATATGCTGATATTGCCAAAAAAGCTGGATCAGAGGAAAAAGTTAAAAAGCATTACGATAAATTAGCAAAGGATTTAGAGGGTAAAAAAGATGTTAAAATTAGATATATTTCAGTTAAAACCCAAAAAGAAGCTGATTCTATATATAAAATATTAGCTAAGTCACCAAAGTCTTTTACATCTCAAGCTAAAAGAAAATCTTTAGATAAACAATCCGCTAAAAATGGTGGTGATCTAGGATTTGTTTTAAGAACTCAATTACAACCAGAAATAGCTGATATTACAAAAAATCTCAAGAAAGGTGAAATTTCTAAGCCTATTTCATTAACTGATAAATGGGTTATAATAAAATTGGAAGATGAGAGAGATACTCAAATAGCAAAATTTGAGGATGTTAAAGAAGCTTTGGCAGGCAATCTTTCGCAAAAGGCGTTGCAAGAATTTATATCTAAAAATCTAGAGCAGGCAGAAATTAGTATTATGGTAAGATAAAGAGAAATCCTTAATCTAATTCATATTCTTTTTGCCAGTTTTCTTGATCATCAAATTTTGGCTGATCGTCTTTTAGCAGGATAAAATTCTCAATTGCCAAAACATCCATTTGCGTTCTCATGAAGCATTTATAAGAATCTTCTGGAGAGCAAACAATAGGTTCACCCCTGACATTAAAAGAAGTATTAATTACAACTCCTGATCCAGTCTGTTTTTCAAACTGCTTCACTAGGTCATAAAATCTTGGATTGGTTTCCTTATGTATAGTTTGAATTCTTGCTGAATAATCCACATGAGTAATAGCTGGAATTTCTGATCTTGGAATATTTAATTTTTCAATCCCAAATAATTTTTCTTCAGATTTACTCACCTTCTTTCTTATTTTCTTTGCAATTGGAGCAACCATCAACATATAAGGAGAATCAATATCATCAATTTCAAAATAATCAGTTAACCTTTCTCTAAGAACCGCTGGCGCAAATGGTCTAAAGCTTTCACGATATTTAATCTTAAGATTCATAATAGATTGCATCTTGGTGCTTCTTGCATCTCCGATTATCGATCTGGCGCCTAATGCTCTTGGGCCAAATTCCATTCTTCCTTGGTGCCAACCTATCACCTTTTCTTTTGCTAATAAATCTGCTAACTTTTGATTAAATTCTGCTTTTGTTTTGGTTTTATATATTTAGCCCCAACCGAATCTAAATATTCTTTCACTTCCTTGTCAGAATATTGTTTTCCTAAATAGGCCCCTTTCATGGAATCCTTTTTAGGATTTGCTTTTCTTTTGTTATTTAAATGATCAAAGTAAATTGTCTGAGCAACACCAAGAGCTCCTCCAGCATCTCCTGAAGCTGGCTGTAACCAAATATTTTTAAAGATTTTTTCTTTCAGTAACTTTCCATTAGCAACACAGTTAAGAGCAACGCCTCCTGACATGACCAAATTATCTGATTTTGTTAATTTTTTAGCAGTTTTAGCAAGCTTGATAACAATTTCTTCGGTTACATCTTGCAGAGATCTTGCTAAATCCATTTCAAATTGTGTTACCTCACTTTCTGATTTTCTTGGTTTTCTGCCAAATAGCTTATCCATCTTTTTACTGGTCATGGTAAGGCCAGTTGTGTAATTAAAATAGCTCATATCTAATCTAAATGACCCATCTTTTTTAAGATCAATTAGATTATCTTTGATAAGATCAACATATTTTGGTTCACCATAAGGAGCTAATCCCATCACTTTATATTCACCAGAATTCACCTTAAAACCTGCAAAATAAGTAATTGCAGAATAAAGAAAGCCCAGAGAATGAGGGAAGTGAATTTCGGATAAAAAACTTATTTTATTATCTTTACCATGAGCAATTGATGTAGTAACCCATTCACCAACTCCATCCATAGTAAGAATTGCAGCATCATTAAAAGGAGATGGATAATAGCAACTGGAAGCATGAGAACCATGATGCTCGCCAAATAGCAGTTTACTTGTTATTTCTGCTTTGGTTTTTTTGAGCTCTATTTTTGTTGGGTTATCTCCTAATTGTAATTTTACAAATTCTTTAATTAGAGTATCTTTTAAAAAAAGTTTTTCTTTAAGCCAAACTGGAATTGCCATCGCAAAAGATTTAAAGCCAAATGGAGCTTCACTTAAATATGTTTCTAACAATCTTTCAAATTTAAGGAATGGTTTATCATAAAAACCAATATAAGAAACATCTTCTAAATTGATCTTAGCTTCACTCAAGCAATATTTGATTGCCTCAAGAGGAAAGGCGCTATCATGTTTTTTTCTGGCAAATCTTTCTTCCTGTGCTGCGGCTATTATTTTACTGTCTTTGATTAGGCAAGCTGCTGAATCATGGTAGTATGCTGATATGCCAAGAATATATGTCATACTAAAATAATGTATAAATGAATGGAGCTACAGCTGAGCCTTGGGCAAATATCATTAATACGCCAAGTAATAACATTATTAGGATGATAGGTGCTAACCAAAATTTCTTTCTAGCTTTTAGAAAACTCCATAATTCTTTTAAAAATGACATAATTTATTTATTAAAATTGATTAATCATTGTTCCTGGCTGGGAACTTCTTTTCTCAAAATAACTCTCCTTATCTTTATCTAACTTTTTCTTTAACAAATCTTTCCTAAAGATTTTTAATAAAATTCCGATCGGCGTAAAAATAAAAAAGAATAAGGCAAATATTATGATTTTTGAGTTAATGTTGCCAACAAAATTACCAAACTTTACCCAAAGCTGAAAGATATAGGTTTTTACATAAATATTTGGAAATAAAGTGGCACTAATAAAGAAGCATAATGATGCCACTAAAAGAGCTGTGTTGAAATCATTAATACAGCCAACAATCCCTAATATAGCAGCCCAAATATATCCAAATGTTCTTAGTGTTTTTTTCTCAAACATAGTTCTTAAGTTTTTCTAAAATTAATTTATTGATAAAGATAGTATCTTTTCTTATAAAAAACAATTGATTATTAATACCAAAACCAATCTTTAAAATGGTTAAAATAATAAATAATCTAACTTCATATTTTTTGATAAAAATCTACAAAAAGCCTCGCGCAATATGACCATATTACAGACAAGTTTTTTATAATTTTTATCTAAAAAATATTTTGTTACATTGTATTATTCTGACACGAAATATGTATTAAAACGATACATACTGTATTATTTTGACACATATTAAATATGATATTTGATATTATTGACCTTCTTTTAAGAATAAACAAGCATCCCCGTAAGAATAAAAGCGATATTGATTTGTAATAGCGTGATCATAGATTTTATAAGCATTTTCCTTGCCAATAAAAGCACAAATTAACATAAGTAAAGTTGATTTTGGTAAGTGAAAATTTGTCATTAAAATATCCACTATTTTAAATTTATAAGGAGGATAAATAAAAATATTAGTATCTCGTGATTGAGCTGTGATTTTGCCATTTTCCGCAGCAGATTCCAAAACTCGTAAGCTTGTAGTGCCAATTGCTATTATTTTTTTACCATTTTTCTTGGCCTCATTAATGATATCACAGGCCTCTTGCTTGATTGTAAAATATTCTGAGTGCATTTGGTGATCTTTTATAAATTCACTTTTAACAGGCAAGAAAGTTCCAGCCCCAACATTTAATGTTACAAAGGCTTGCTTTACACCTTTATTTTTAATTCTATCTAAAATTTCTTGCGTAAAATGCAGCCCAGCCGTGGGGGCGGCAACAGCTCCCTTATTCTTAGCAAATATTGTTTGATAATTCATGTTATCATTATCATTTTTGGCCTTCTTATCTCTTTTTATGTAAGGAGGCAATGGCATTTGGCCATATTTTTCTAATTTATCAAAAAATTCTTCTGATTTAGCGTTAAATTTAAAAGCAAAAAAGATACTATCATATTTTTTGGTTACTATTGCTGAAAAATCAGCACTAAATTTAATTTCTTGGCCAATTTGTAATCTTTTAGCAGGTTTTGCCATTACTTGCCAAGTAAATTCATCAATATTTTTATGTAAATTAATCTCAATATTAGCAAAAACACCATTATCTAAATATCTTTTCCCTTGTAATTTAGCCTTAATAACCTTGGTATCATTAAAAACCACCACGTCACCTTTTTGTAAATAACCAATTAGATCCTTGATTTTAGCATCGGAAATATTATTATTATCAAAAACCAGCATTTTGGTCAGTTCTTTTGGAAAAAATGGCTGTTTTGCAATTAATTCTTCAGGCAAA
This sequence comes from uncultured Rickettsiales bacterium, assembly GCA_905478245.1. Classification (GTDB taxonomy): domain Bacteria; phylum Pseudomonadota; class Alphaproteobacteria; order Rickettsiales; family UBA1997; genus CAJQHT01. The sequence continues at coordinate 25,712 of CAJQHT010000006.1, forward strand.
TGAAAATCAAAATCATCAGTCTTAAGCATTATATTTAAGAATTATTTAGTTAAAATATGGAAAAATTCACAGATTTCGGCTTTAAAAAGGTAAAAATAGGAGAAAAATCAAATTTAGTCAAGGATGTTTTTGATAATGTAGCTTCAAAATATGATTTAATGAATGATTTTATGAGTGCAGGCTTGCACAGATTATGGAAAAATAAAATGATTGAGGAAATTAATCTAAAAAACAATCAAGATTATAATTTTATTGATGTGGCGGGCGGAACCGGAGATATATCCTTTAAAATTGCCAAAAAATCCTTAAAGCAAGATGTAAAATCAAAAATTGAAGTTGCGGACATAAATCAAGAAATGCTAGAATATGGCAAAAAAAGAGCAATTGACAATAATTTATTCAAATATTTAAATTTTAATTGTGCTGATGGTGAAAAATTACCCTACAAAGATAATGAATTTGATTTTTATACAATTGCTTTTGGTATTAGAAATTTTACCAATATTGATAAAGGCTTAGAAGAGGCTCATAGAGTTTTAAAAAAAGGAGGAAAATTCATTTGTTTAGAATTCTCAAAAGTTAATAATGAAATTTTATCAAAAATTTATGATCTTTACTCATTTAATGTCGTGCCAAAAATTGGCAAATTAGTTGCTGATGATGAAGAATCTTATCAATATTTAGTTGAAAGTATTAAAAAATTCCCAAATCAAGAAAAATTCAAAAATATGATTGAAGAAGCTGGCTTTAAAAGAGCCTCTTATCAAAGCCTAACCTTTGGTACTGTCGCTATTCATGTTGGCTATAAGGATTAATAAACTAAATTGTAAAAGATGCATATGCCACTCAACACCACAAATAGAGCTGTAGATGATCTTGGTATTATACCAATTCCCATCTTTAAAATTAAGTTAAAATAATAAATAATCTAACTTTATATTTTTTGATTAAAATCATAAAAAGCCCATGAAAAATATTATGAAATATGAACATACTGACGACTCTCTTTTATAATTTTTATCTAAAAAATATTTTGCCTGTATCATTCATTAAAGAATGGGATTTGGTATACCAATTCCCATGTATGGACCACAAATAAATGCAAGTAATTTTTTCAATAATTTTACTTTAAG
>CAJQHT010000007.1 GCA_905478245.1 uncultured Rickettsiales bacterium
GCTCTTCTGATCTATAAAATCCAGAATAAAAACTCTCAATTATTATCTTGGTCTTCTTTTGATTGGGTAGATCCAAATAACCTACAGCTTGTTAATAGCAAGCTTGGGATTCGCAAAAACCCTCCTAATATGTCAGCAAGACAATACTGTACCAGATCTCCAGCAAAACCGTGGACTTTACAAGTCTCCTTCCCAGTTTTAGGAAATCCAAGTAAATCTTGGGTGATTCCTGCTGGTACTGGAATTACTAATGAGAATGGTAAATATCTAGGGGCTATAATCATAGGATTTAATCTTTCTGAATTATCCAGTATGGTTGAACAAAGATTAAATGATCCCGTAAGTTTCATAGTATTTGATGAAAATATGAGAACTATTGTTAAATCTCATGATAATAAAATTGATGATCTCACCTTTTACAAAAAAGATTTTAAGAGAAACCTCTTTGAGAAACAATTTGGCAAGCTTCCCAAGAGCATTGTTGTAGGAGATATTTCTTATTCTTTTTACCATAAGTTCAATGAATATCCTTATATCGTGCTAACTGGTTTTAATAAAAAATTTCTACAAAAAGAATTTAATGACTCTATTTTACCAATTATTATAGGATTTATATCAATAACAGCCTTTTTCTTAATAATTTTATATGTATTTAGAACAAGAATATTAGTTTTGATGAATAGAGAAAGAGAGTTAAGAAACTCTCTGTACAACACTAATATTTCCAAAACTAAGCTAATAAGAGCTGCCAGTCACGATTTAAAAAATTATATTTTTGGAATTTCAGGTCTATCTAGGATGATATTGCAAAATAAAAATAAACCTGAAATAGCTAAAAGCGAAGATTTAAAGATGATTCAAGAAATTTCCGCTCAATCAGAGGAGCTAATGGGATTTGTTGAAGATTTACTAGATACCAACCAAAATGAAGCCGGTGGGTTTACTCTAGGAAAAATACAGGTCTGTGATTTAATTGATTTAATAAAAAGAATGGTTGTTCTTAATAGGAATTTTGCTTTAGAAAACCACATCACCCTTACAGCTTCAAATGTTTCCGATCAGAAAATTCTCAATATTAAGTGTGACATAAGAAGACTAAAACAAATTCTTAATAATCTTATTAGCAACTCTATTAAATACAGTCCTGCTAAAACCAAGGTAACAATTGAAACTTCAGTTCTTGAAGAAAGAAATGAGATATGCGTTACGGTATCAGATGAAGGAATTGGTATGAGCCAAGATGATATTAAAATGGCTTTATCTGGCGATGGGGAAAACATCGATAAATCATCTTTAGATAAAGTCATCGATTCTCATGGAATAGGTATGTCAATTATAAAAGAATTAGTAGAATTACATAAAGGAAGGCTGGAAATCGAATCTAAGAAAAGATTTGGGACAAAGATTAAAATTTATTTTAAAGCAGCTAATACTCCAAGAAAAGAAATTAAAAGTAATGACCGCAACTACACTTACCCAATATCTCAGTTTAAAAACAAGTCTATTTTATTAGCTAAAGACAGTCCAGTTGGCAAGAAAGTTAATACTTTTTTACTTCGCAAAATGGGTTTTGAAGTTAAGCGCGTTGATAATGGACAGGAGGTTATAGAAGAGCTAGACAAAAATAATTTAACCAAACAGAAAATACTTATCGTTGATGATCAAGAAGTAAATTTACAATTAAATAAAATAATCATAGAAAACAATATTTCTAATGTTTCTTGTGATATAGTTTTTAATGGCAAGGAGGCTATAGAATCATTCAAAAAAGAAAACTATGATTTAATTCTAATGGATCTACAAATGCCAATCATGGACGGATTCGAAGCTACAAAAGAGATAAAAAAAAATAACCGAGAAGTTCCTATAATTGCCTACACTTCAAAAACATCACAAAAGTCGAGAAGGAAGGCAAAAGAATCTGGAGTAGATCATTATATATCTAAACCTATATCTCGTAATATACTTCTGCGAAACATAGCTAAATGGCTAAATCTTAACTATGATTTCAATTTATTAAAAAATGAGATAAATGAAATCCTAAAAGATAAAAAAGTAATTTCAGCAGATGATCAATCATTAAACAACATGATATTGACAAAAACCCTAAAAGATAATTTTGGAATAAAGGTGGATTCAGTAAAAAACGGAGATGAATTAATAAAAAAATTTAAAGAGCAAATAGAAAAGAAGGAGCCGTATGATATTATATTAACAGATATCAATATGGAGCCAGGAATGGATGGTATAACCGCTTCTATCAAAATAAGAGATTATGAGATAGAAAATAAACTCAAATATAAAACTCCAATAATAGCCATAACAGGAGATAGTAAAAAAGAGCTAATTCACAAATTCTTTAGAAGTGGCATAGATGATTATAACATAAAGGGAAATCCGGATCAAGAAGAATTATATAAAATCATGGCATTTTGGATTAATGAAAGAAACAAGAGAAAAAAACAGAAAGAATTGCTAACTGAAAAATATTTTAACAATACACAAAAACCCAAAGAGGAATGTCAGTATTATGACAATGATTATGACAATATAAATCTTTTTAACAGTAAAATTTCTAAAAAGGATTTAGCTGATATTGCAGATGTATTTTTTGATAATGGCAATAAGTTAGTTTCTAAAATAAGAAAAAGTTATAAAGATGATAATATTAAAGAATTTTGCTTACATACTCACTCTTTAAAGGGTATAGCAGGCAATATAGGAGCAGAAAGACTTTACAGATTTTGCCATAATTTAGATCAAGCATCTAAGGAGGTTGATGTACTTAAGGATAGTTGCATGGAAAAACTAGAAGATGTGTTTAAAGAGACAAAAGAATTTTTGAAAATGTTGTAATTTTTTATTCAATATCTTTAGGTTTTGAGATTTGAGAGAGTTATCCTATTGTTTAAATTTATAGATTTAAAAAGATTAAAACGTAAGCGTATAGGCAATACCAAATCCTATCTTTAAAATGGGTTAAAATAATAAATAATCTAACTTCATATTTTTTTCTTAAAATCATAAAAAGGAACATATTACGACTCATTTTTTATAATTTTTATCTAAAAAATATTTTGTCTAAATGTATAGTTTAATCTGATCATTGGTATAATTTAAAGAAAGATTACTTCTTAAAAGCTTTATAGTTTGTTTAATTGTAATATATAGCTCCTTTTCTATCTTGACGTCTATAAAAATATTTTTCTTATCCAAATCTGCCATAATCCGATAAAGCCTTTGGGTTTTGAATGTTCCAGCTATGCCTTTTAGGGCGTGAATTTGGATATGAAGCTCTTTTAAGTCTTTGTTATTATTTGCTGCTTTAATTTTTTTGGTAAGGTCCTTTATACTTTTGATAAATAATTCTATCATATCATTGTCGAGATTTATTTTACTATCGACTAAAGGGATGTTTTGGTATTTATAGTTTTTATATTTACATTGCTCTTTTGTTACTTCTTGATCCTGTTGATTAGTTGCTTCTAAATCTTTATTCTTAGAATTGTCATTAGTGGTAATATTGATGTTTTTAGTATTTTTTGATGTAATTTTGCTTTCATTAATCCAAAAAGCAATAAGAGCTGGAAGGTTTACTCTATCTTCTTCATTTTTATTGCTAACATCATCAATTCCGTCCCTAAAGAAGTCATGAATTGATTTTTTGTCATCATCTCCAGTGATGGCTATTATCGGGGTTCTGTATTTTATTTTATTCTCCACTTCATATTTTCTGATTTCTTTAGAGGCTTCAGCTCCACTTATCCCGGAGCCCATATTAATATCAGTTAATATAATGTCATAAGGCTTGTTTTTTTGCAGGGCACTTTGATACTTTTTTATTAACTCCTTTCCTGTTGATACTAGATCCACTATCATGTTAAACTGATTATTTAAATTTTTACTAAGCATCGTATTGTTGACCAACTGATCATCGGCTGAAATTACTCTTTTGTTTTTCAAAGTTTTCTCTATTTCTTTTTTGGTTAAGGTTCTTAATAAGGCGTTATTAGAAATTGGTTTAGTTAAACAATAATCAATTCCTGCATTCTTAGCTTTATCTCTATATTTCTTTGATTTTTGCGAGGTGTGAGCTATTACTGGGGTTTCTTTATTGATTTCCTTGATCATTTTAGTGGCTTTAAAGCCATCCATGATAGGCATTTGTAAATCCATAAAGACAAAATCTATTTTTTCTTTTTTAAAAATGGTTAGAGCTTCTTCTCCATTTTTAGCTAATAAACATGAGGTGCTTGATAATCCCTTTTCTATTATGTTTTTTGATAGCTTTAAATTTATTTCTTGATCATCTACTATGAGGATTTTCTTCTGAGGTAGGTTTTTGAATTTCATGTTGCATTATATAGTATATGTATCTTAATTTTCTATTATTTCTCCATTGGAATCCTAAAATATTAATATCCAATAGTCTTATCTAGAACATTCAGTAAATCATCATTACTCCAACTCTTTCCTAAATGACCGTGCATATTATAATCTTTAATTTTACTCATAGTTATACCATCATTGCCAGTAAAAGCAACAATCAGTATATTTTTATAATTATTAAAATTAACAAACTTCTTACCTTCCTTGTTCCTGTGACCTAACTGAATTAATTCTGTTGTTTTATATCCGTCAATTTCTGGCATTTGTAAATCCATAAAGATGATATCTATTTCATTACCCCTGCTATTCAATATTTCAAGAACATTTTTACCGTGTTCGGCGGTAAGTACTTTAAAGCCTAGCTTCTCTAGCCTAGAGGCATGTATTATCCTATTTACTAGCTGATCGTCAGCAAGGAGAATAGTTCTGTTACCATATCTTTCTTTGAGGAGTTTTTTGATATTAACTTTTTTCTCTTCACTTCTAACAACCTCTTTTTTCTTCTCATCCTCTTCGCTTAAGATGGGGAGGGAAATAACAAATTCTGTATATTTATTGAGTTGAGAGTTGCAGGTTATTTTTCCATCAAATGAAGTCATAACACTTCTGCAGAATGGCAAGCCTAATCCTGTGCCTTCTGCTTTTCCACTTGTCATAAATGATTTAAAGATAGACTCTAATTTATCTTCAGGAATGCCAGCTCCAGTATCTTTGAAATAAAGATAATTGAATTCCTTGTCTTCAAAATCTTCTTTTTTTGTACTAATAGTTATTCTACTATCAGAATAGGTTTCAATATAATAGAGGGCGTTTTTAAGAAGGTTAAATATGACAAAAACAAATATATTTTTATCACCCTTAAAGTAAAAGTCATGTTCAATATTCACTGATACTTTCTCTCTCTCTCTTGAGCTTCCAAAAGCAAATTCCTTGATGGAGGTGTTTACCACGTCAGATACTCTATAAATTTTAAACTTACTCTTATCTACTTCTTTGTCTTGAATACTGGAAAGTATCATATCAATTACCATATTCCCACAAATAGCAGAACGGTCTATAATTTCTAGTAAATCTTGGATTTCTATTATTTCTTTTTCAGGCACAGTTATCCTACTTATTTTTCTTGATCTAGGTATTTGTTTGAATTTTTCCATGAGAATATATGCAGATTGATGAATGGAGCCAAGAGGATTGCGCATTTCATGTGCTATTGAACCTCCAAGGGCTTCTAAAACCTTTTGCCTTTCAATAGCTTTAACCCCCATAATATTACTATAGTTAAAGATATACCCAGCGACCAGGGCAAGAGAGTATTGTATAGAATGAGAGCCCAGTAAATCTAGAGGATATATTTGGGGTGTATTGGTTATTATACAAAATACTACTGCACTTCCCGCTCCTATAAATAAAGCTATTAATGCTAAGTAAATATTTGGAATAAATAAAAGAACTACAAAAATCATTACCATCTCTTCCATAAGCCAAACATCTATCAGCTCATTTTTAATAAGATTGACCGTAAAAAAGAAAGGGAGGTTGTAGACAATAACAATAAGCCAGTAGAATTTAAGAAAATTCTTATATTTATCTTCTTTAAAAGTTAAGAATAGCAATAAAATACAACTTAAAACTCCTACGGCTCTTAGGGGGATACTTTCATAAGGATTAGGATATATATAAGTCCACCAGCCCCAAAATGTTGGATGAGCTAGCATAGAAATAAAACCAAAGGCAAACAAATGATATTTATTATATCGAAGCCTTTCTGATAAAAAAGATAACATTATTCTTACTTATATTAAACAAATTGAGAAGGCTACATCTGAGTTCTTCTTTCCGTCTTGGGTAATTGTGCAAAATACCTCGTACAAATTATGCCCTTCTCTTTTTTGATAGGAAGTTTTTATTTCTTTTTTACTGCTTAAAAAAAGCAGCTCTAACAAAGATAACTCAACTTCAGGAACATAGTATCTTTTTTTATTATTCTTTTCTAATAAAAAATTTCCAATATGAGATATAATATTTTTTATAATAAAAGCCGTAGGTAAAATTGGGTAATTCTTAAAATGACCCGCACACCTTTCTTTTTCAATTTTTGGAAAAGAAATAGTTAATCCGGTATTTACCTCCTTATGCTGAAAAACAATCTGCTTTGTATAAGGACTATCTTTTGGCAGAACATAATCATCACCATATTTCTTGAATAACTTATCAAATACGGCAATTTTAACTTTATTATAGCTAGCTTCTAATTGATAGATTACTCTTTTTTCGGTATTAAAAAGAATGCCATAAGTATTGGCTATTTTTTTGTCAATATACCTAGATTCCATTGCTATATATAGATCATCTTCATTACACAAAGAACCTATATCTTCCGCTATTAATTTTGTTTTGGCATTTTTTACTAGGTAATAATTTTTGTCTCCTTGATCTATGGCGCAAATACAAGTTCCAAGAATTGCCATATGCCTCCCTGCTTCACCTATAGACATTAAAGCAATTTCATTGTCAATAGGTTGTTCAGTTTTTACCTGTGCAATTAGAATATTTTCGTACTTGTATATTTTTTTAAATGTAAAATAAGGAGGGGAAACGCATATTTTTTCTAGAATATCTGGTATTGGAATCTCTTTTGCTTCATTAAATATTATATCTAGTAGGTTATTTGCAACGTAGTTTAACTTATCAAAGCCAAAAAAATTAAAATTATTAGTAGTAATGTATTTCATAATCAAAACTCAAAAAAATATTATTGCAAGAGTAAATGGAGTGATAATATTAAACTGGAATTAGCGTATTATTAATTCCTGTATCGTTATTTTTTCCTCTACTAACTGCATGTGAACTAAAGGTGAAAGCGTGTCCCATCCTTTAGGGCATTTTTACTCTTGCTAAGGTAGTTTTTTTATTAAATTCATTGGTTAATAATAAATTATAATTTTTAATAAATTAAAGCAACAATAAATTTTTATTTTAAAATTTATAATTTATTGCTGCAGCAATAACATTTACATTGGTATTATATTCTGCTTCCAAAGAAGAAGAGCTGGTTCTAGTTTTGGTATAAATTTGATGAACATAACTAAAATCTAACCCTGTATTTTCATTTAATTTATAATTTAAGCCATAACTTAACCAAGTTCTGTCTCCAGTTGGAATTCTTGGCGAGCGATTTTCGGCACTTGAATTTGCACCTTCTTCATAGGCTAAGCCAAATCTAGATAGGAATTTATCATTTGTTTTAAGGTTAAGGCCAAGAGAATATCTAAAACTATCTTTAAATTTTATTATCAAATCATCATCATCTAGAGCAGAAGTATTAGATACTACATCGAATTTTTGAATTCTTGACCAGCGCATCCATCTAATATCAGATAATAGTTGGATTTTACTATTTAATTGATGAGAAATTCCGATTGTTAAAGATTCTGGTGTGACTATTTGAATTGATATTTTATCAGATACGCCAGCAGTTGCTGCCTCGCCATTTCCCTTCGTTTTATGATCAATTTTAGAGCGATAGCCAAAAGCAGCATTAGTTTTGTTGTTGATTTTATATTTTGCTCCAAGATTAAATCCGTAACCCCAATCATCACTTTTTAATTTTGCAAAATGTACTCCTGATATATTTTTTGTTAGTAAGGCTTTTATGTATTGTATTTGCAGACCGGCTCCTACAGAAAATTTATCATCTATTTTGTATGACAGATAAGGGTTAAAATTATTGGTCATAATACTACTTTCTATAGCTTCATCATTTCCAGCCCAATTATCACTATATTTTGTTGCAAGACCATAAGGTGTTGTAATGTTTAAGCCAAAAGCTAATTCATCATTTATTGGTGTTGCATAATATAAGGCGGGAATTAATTTATCAACTCCAGCATTGTAATCTGGATTGTCATTTACTCCACTAGCATTATCAGAATCAATATTAACATCCAAATAAGATGCTGAGATTATAAATTCTTTATTTTTAATACCAATTATATTAGCAGGATTTTCAAATGAATTACTAATATCATGAGCGCCAGTTACTGATCCGGCATAGGAATTTCCAAGTGCTGAAGCAGAATGTAGTGGGACTTCAAATCCTGCAGAAAAAGCATTATTGCTTATTAGTAGCATAAATGATGCGGTTAGTGAAAGTTTTCTTTTCAAATTTTTAATATTTTTCATAATTATTTTTTAATTTTATGTTTGATATAAAATAAATAAGTTAAGTGTTAATTTTTATAAGATGATGATACCATAGTTTTCACTCTTTAAGGTGGTTGAAAATAATACAGTAACCTAACTTTATATTTTTTGATTAAAATCTACAAAAAGCCTCGTGAAATATGACCATATTACAGCTGTTTTTTATAATTTTTATTCAAAAAATATTTTATAGTATAAGCTATTTAAAAATAAGATTTGATATTATTATGATAAGTAGAAAATAAATAATAAATAAAATTTTATTTTTTTTTCATAATGACACGGTCTTTTTTATAATAATACAATGACCTGTAGAATAGTTTTAATTTCTTTCTATTTCCATCCAAGTTAAAATTGGATTTTTTGCAGCCTTAACCTCGTCTAATCTTCTTCTTGGTGTTGAAATTGGATAATTATGGAATTTATCTGTATCGCCTTTTTTTACTTCTTTGGCAATATAAATCATAGTATCGATAAACTTGTCAATTTCATCTTTGCTTTCAGTTTCTGTGGGTTCAATAAGCATCGCTCCTGGTGTTACTAGTGGGAAAAATACTGTCATTGGGTGAAAGCCATATTCCACTAAAGCTTTTGCTATATCAAGAGTTGTTACGCCTTGTTCTTTTTGTAATTTATCATTCAATAAGCATTCATGCATACAATTTCCTTTAAATGGAACATGATAATGGTCTTTTAGTTTGTGCAGAATATAATTTGCGCTTAAAACTGCATCTTGGGCAACATTTTGTAAGCCGTCTGACCCATGAGATAATATATATGATAATGCTCTAACGAACATGCCAAATTGACCATGAAAACCCTTAACTTTACCAATGGTATTTTTTGGGGCAATTAATTTATATTGATTACCTTCTTTTATAACATTTGGAGTTGGTAAAAATTCTGCTAACTCTTCTGTGGCTGCAATTGGTCCTGAGCCTGGTCCGCCTCCGCCATGTGGAGTTGAGAATGTTTTATGTAAATTAAAATGCATCACATCAACGCCAATATCTGCTGGTTTTACCTTTCCCGTTATGGCATTGAAATTTGCGCCATCACAGTAAAAATAGCCACCAATTTCATGAATCATGTCAGCTATTTTTTTAACATTTGGCTCAAATTTGCCACAAGTATTTGGATTTGTAAGCATTATTGCAGCAATATCTTCTTTATATTCATTTACGATATTTTTAAATGCTTCAAAATCAACTAGACCATCTTTATTTGAAGGGACTTCTTTGATTTTATAGCCGCAAACTGCTGCGGTAGCAGGGTTTGTACCGTGGGCAGAATCGGGTATTAGGATAATTTTACGAGCATTGCCTTTTTTTAGTAAAGCTTTTTTAATAGTTAAAATACCAGATAATTCTCCTTGAGCTCCAGCTGCCGGAGCTAGTGAAACACTAGGTAGTCCAGTTAATTTACCAAGCCAATTTTGCAATTCATGCATAACTTCCAGAGCCCCTTGAATGGTTGATTCATCTTGTAATGGATGAATTGAAGCAAAGCCAGGTAATCTAGCCATTTTTTCATTGATTCTTGGGTTGTGCTTCATGGTGCAGGATCCAAGAGGGTAGAAACCGGTATCAATAGCATAATTTTGATTGGAAAGTATAACAAAATGCCTAATGACTTCTGGTTCGTTAACTTGAGCCAATCCAACTTTAGATCTGGCTTTTTGTCCAGTTCTTATTTTGAATTCAGGGATTTCTGGTAAATCAACGCCGCATGCGCCTTCTTTGCTTTTATATATTAAAAGATCAGTTTCTTTATTTAAGCCGATTTCTTGAGGTATAAAATTTAAAGTCATATCTGTTTCTGTTTTAATTGCTTTTATGAGTTTATAGTATTTCTTTTAATGAAGTTATTAATGAATCAATGTCTTCATCACTAACCATTTCAGTTACCGCAACTAGCATTTTATTATTATCAAGTGCTAGACCGCCAATAATTTTTTTCTCTAATAGTTTTTTATTTATTTCTTTTGAATCTTGATTAAATTGAATTGTGAATTCATTAAAGAAATTATCATTTAAAACTTTTACTCCTTCTAATTTGTTTATTTCATCGACTAATTTACAAGCTTTATGATGATTTAATAATGCTAATTTTTTGATACCAATTTCACCAAGTAGAGATGCGTGAATTGTAAAGGCTGTTGCACATAAACCCTGATTTGAACAGATGTTAGAAGTCGCTTTTTCTCTTCTAATGTGCTGCTCTCTAGCATTTAATGTTAAGACATAACCTTCTTTGCCGTCTTTGTCTGTTGTTGTTCCGCATAATCTGCCTGGCATTTGCCTAACATATTTTTTTAAGCAAGAAAAGAAACCGAGATGAGGTCCGCCAAAATTCATATTAACGCCTATTGATGCAGCTTCACCGACAACAATGTCAGCTTGAGATGGCGCTTCTAATAGACCAAGAGATAGAATTTCAGTAACACAAACTATCAATAAAGCGCCTGATTCGTCACATTTTTGTCTAAGATTATTTAAATCTTCAATATTTCCATAAAAATCTGGATAGGAAACAATAACACATGCACTTTCATTGCCTAAATTACTAACATCATCATAAATTTCTGCTTCAATTAAATTAGAAAAAGTTTTCAGAACTTCTTTATAATCTGGATTTAGATTGCCGTGAATATGGATTTTATTTTGTTTTTTCTTAATCCTTAGAGACATTGAGGCTGCTTCTGCTAGAGAGGTGGCGCCGTCATACATTGAGGCATTAGCAACTTCCATGCCGGTTAACAAAGCAATAATGCTTTGAAATTGGAATATAGTGGCAAGCGTGCCCTGAGATATTTCTGGCTGATATGGTGTATATGCTGTTAGAAATTCTGATCTTTGAATTATGTGATCTACTGCTGATGGTACATGATGATTGTAGCATCCTGCGCCTAAAAAGAATGGTCCCTGCGTGGCATTTCTATTTTTTTTACTGATTTTTCTTAAATAGCTGTCAATTTCCATTTCTCCTTGGTGAAATGGTAGGTTGGCTATTGGTTTTTTAAGTAAATTTTGATCATCTACTGTATCATAAAGTTCATCAACATTGGATATTCCAATATTTTTCATCATTTCTTGACGATCATTTTCTGTAAGTGCTAAATAACGCATAATTAATAAAATTAGTTGTAATTATTATAATATAAATTATCATTTTTTTGGATATATATATTTAAACAAGGATGTTTAAAAAATGATAATTAGCATAATGTCAAGTTTTATCTAAAATAAACAAATATTTCTCTAAATATCGTTTATTAAAGATGGTTCTTGGCATTAGTGCTTGCCAGAATAAACCATTAATACTAATTTTTCAAGATATTTATTAAGCTATGATTAAAAAAAATAAAGCAAATTTACCTTCAAGATATGTGACTAATTCTCATGGCTGTGAAGCTAGAAAAACTATGATGTATAACATTAAAACAGACCTTTATCCGGACGGCCTAAGTGAGGAAGATTTACAGAAGCCAATAATAGGTGTTTCAAGTGCCTGGAATGAAGCTGCTCCTTGTAATATTGCACTCCAAAGACAGGCTCAGCCAGCTAAAAAGGGTGTAAAAGATGCAGGTGGAACACCCAGGGAATTTACTACAATTACAGTAACTGACGGTATAGCTAATGGTCACCAGGGTATGAAATCATCCTTAGTTTCAAGAGAAGTTATTGCGGATTCAGTTGAGGTTACAGTTCGTGGGCATTGCTATGATGGTTTAGTTACTCTTGCTGGTTGTGATAAATCTTTACCTGGCATGATGATGTCAATGCTTCGCTTAAATATTCCTAGTGTTTTTATGTATGGTGGCTCTATCCTTCCTGGTAGATTTAAGGGTAAAGACGTAACAATAGTAGATGTATTTGAAGGGGTAGGGCAGCATGATGCTGGAAAACTAACTCAAGAAGATTTGGATTTATTATCAAAAGCTGCTTGCCCTAGCGCTGGAGCTTGCGGTGGTCAATTTACCGCTAATACTATGGCTTGCGTTAGTGAAGCAATTGGCTTAGCCCTTCCTGGTTCAGCAGGAACTCCTGCTCCTTATGAATCAAGAGATGAATATGCTTATGAATCAGGAAAAGCAGTAATGAAATTAATTGAACAAAATATTAGACCTCGTGATATTGTTACTAAAAAAGCTTTAGAAAATGCAGCTACGATAGTTGCTGCTACTGGTGGATCAACAAATGCTGCTTTGCATTTACCAGCTATAGCTAGTGAATGTGGTATTGATTTTGATATTTTTGATGTTGGAGAAATTTTTAAGAAAACTCCTTATATCGCTGATTTAAAACCTGGAGGAAAGTATGTTGCAAAAGATTTATTTGAAGCTGGCGGGGTGCAGATGATTTTAAAAGTTTTACTGGATGCTGGATTTATTCATGGTGATTGCTTAACTGTAACAGGAAAATCTATGTCTGAAAATTTAAAAGATATAAGTTTTAATGAAAATCAAGATGTAGTTTATCACCCAAGCAAGCCTTTATCTGAAACTGGTGGCGTTGTTACCTTAAGGGGTAATTTAGCTTCTGATGGTGCAATAGTTAAAGTTGCAGGTATGGATAAAGACAGCCTTATTTTTAAAGGACCTGCTCGTTGTTTTGAAAATGAAGAAGAATGTTTTTTAGCGGTTGAAAATCAAAAATATCAAGAAGGAGATGTTTTAATTATTAGAAATGAGGGGCCAAAAGGTGGTCCTGGAATGCGTGAAATGTTAGCAACAACTGCGGCAATTTACGGTCAGGGTATGGGTGATAAAGTAGCATTAATAACTGATGGTAGATTCTCTGGTGGAACTCGTGGATTTTGTGTAGGCCATATTAGTCCTGAGGCAGCAGATGGAGGAGTAATTGCATTATTAAAAGATGGTGATCCAATAATTATTGATGCAATTAAGGGTGCTATTAATGTTGATATTAGTGATGATGAAATTAATTCCAGGAAAGAAAAGTGGAGATTAAAAGAAAATGATTATCAATCTGGAGCTTTATGGCGTTATTCTAAAAATGTTGGAAGTGCTAGATATGGCGCAATAACTCACCCTGGAGCAAAGGCAGAAGTAAAATGCTATGCTGATATCTAATGGCAAATCCATATTTGTGTCAAAATTATACAGTTTTATTAAATAACTGTATTAAAATAATACATTTTATTCTTGTAAAGCTTCAGTAAATATGTTATACTATGTATGAGTCACTATCATGCATAAGTCACCATCGTTAGACCCCCTGGCTAGAAGGTTTTTATTTCTTATTCTTTTTCATATTCTTTTGACGTAAAGCTTCGAATTTTCCACTTTTTAATTTATCTGTATAGACGTCAATTTCTTTTTTAATAACGCTAGAAAGAATATACATACCTATTAGGTTTGGTACAGCCATTGATAAAAATAAAATATCAGCAAAATCTATCACGATTCCTAATTTTAAAATTCCACCAATAAATACAAATGCCATAAAAGTAACATGGCAAATTCTTAAGCCTCTACCATGACCAAGATATAGCCATGCCTGCTGTCCGTAATAGCTGTAAGTTAACATTGTAGAGAAAGCAAAAAGAAATACAACCAATGATAAAACATAGGGAAACCAACTGGAAACGGTAGCAAAAGCATTTTTAGTTATTAATACCCCGTCATTTATTTCGGTATTTTGATATACTCCAGTAACCACGATAACAATACCAGTCATAAAGCAGATTATTACAGTATCTATGAAAGGCTCAAGAATAGCTAATATTCCCTCTCTTGCTGGCTCAGTTGTTTTAGCTGCAGCATGGGCAATTGGTGCACTACCAAAACCAGCCTCATTGGAAAATGCCGATCTTTTAACACCTTGTATAATTGCGCCAATTATACCGCCATATAAAGCATTGTCTTTAAATGCAGCTGAAAACATTAGTGAGACAGCTTCTGCAATATGGTTGTAATTTATTGCTAATATAGCTATACAGGATAAAACATAAACTATTGACATAAATGGTACAATTTTTTCTGTCAATTGTGCAATTCTAGTTATGCCACCTATTAATACAGCGCCAAGTAATGTGGTAATAAATACAATTAAAATAAATTTAGAGGTTCCGTCAAGATCAAAACTGCTTGATATTATAGCTATGCTCTGATTAGCTTGAAACATTAATCCGGCGCCAATTGCACCTCCGATACAAAGTATTGCTGCAATAACACCTAGTATCCTTCCTAATCTAGGCATATTTTTCTCTCTTAAACCTTCTTCAAGATAATAAAATGCTCCCGCTAAAACATGTCCATCCATAGTTAACTTACGATATTTTTGACCAAGTATAACTTCTGCACATTTCAGTGACATGCCAAAAAATGCTACTATCATCATCCATATAACAGCACCGGGGCCACCAAGTGATATAGCAATAGCAACACCTGCAATATTACCAAGACCAACAGTGGCAGCAATTGCTGTAAATAATGCTTGTAATTGAGTGATTCTTCCAGGAGCGTTTGGTTCTTCATATCTTCCTCTGGCAATTTCAATTGAATGAGAGAATAATCTGATATTGACAAATCTTAGTTTTATGGTAAAGAATATGCCACCAAAAACCAGCCAGGCAACAAGAATAGGTAGTCCAAATATATTTATATTCCTAACTTGTCCAAAAATTTCATAATCTCCACCTAAAAATAAAAAACTTAAAAATGATACCGGTATTGACAGAAAATTTTCTAAAAACATGTTTATGCTGTCGTGAACCTTTCCTGTTGATTCATGAAAATAATTAGCAATAAATGATAGAATGCAAAGCACTATTACGGTATATATTAATCTTTTCATGATTTGGAATTTAAAGTTAAAATTAAAATGAGAGTCTTGTAAAGTTTTCTTAATGATTTTTTTTGATATTAAATTATTAATTAAATATAAGTTGCTGTAATTAAATTTGCAATAGTTTATGATTAATTGTTTCTTTTTGACCACCAACTATCAATTGCAATTGAATATGGTGGTTTTACTCTTGGCATTTGAAATTTATTTTTATATAATATTCTGTAAGAACTATTGTACCACTGGGGAATAGTGTAATAGTTCCACAACAATATTCTGTCTAAAACTTTTGTATAAATTTGTAACTCATCTTTTTTGGTTGATTTGGTAATTTTTGTCAATAGGTAATCAATAGCTTTATTGTCTATTCCGACTAAATTTCTGCTGCCCTGAATATCTTTTCCCGAAGAGTGCCAATAGGCATATTGTTCACTTCCTGGAATTAAGCCTTGGCCAAATACAGTGACAATTACATCATAGTCAAATTCATTGATTCTAATTTTATATTGATTTTCATCTACCAGCCTTACTTTGGCTAATATTCCTAATTTTGCTAAATTCTTTTTCATTGGAGCAATAACCATAGTAAAAGCTTTACTACCTATTAAAAATTCAATTTCTAAGGGTTTTTTAGTTCTTGGATCAATTAATTTGTCATTTTCCAGGTAATAACCAGCATTTTGTAGTATTTTTTGTGCCTCTAGTAAATTTTTTCTATTATAGCCACTGCCATCACTGATTTTATTTTGATAAATAGTATTAAAAACTTCATTTGGGATATCTTGCGGGAATTGATTTTTGAGTTTTTTGAGAATCTCTAACTCTTTGTTTTTTGGTAATTTATTGCTGGCAAATTCAGTATTTACAAAATAGCTATTAGTTCTTTTATATGCTCCATAGAAAATTTTGTCCCTGACCCACTCAAAATCAAAGGCATAATTTAAAGCCTTTCTTAAATCTTTATTTTGAAATTTATTTTTTCGTAAATTTATAACAAAAGCTTGCATTCCCGTTGGTAAAGAATGAGATATTTCAGTTTTTATTATTTCTTTATTTCTAACCTTATCGATATTATAGGCTGTTGCCCAGTTTCTTGAAACATTTTCCTGTCTAAAATCAAAATTTCCAGACTTAAAGGCTTCTATTAAAATATTTCCATCTCGATAATAATCATAGCTAATTTCATCAAAATTGTAACGACCTTTATTAATAGGTAAATCTTTAGCCCAGTAATCTTTGACTCTTTGATATATTATGTTTTTCCCTGGTTTAATTTCTTTAATTTTATAAGGACCACTTCCCAAAGGGGGCGTAAGAGTTGTTTGGTTAAATTTATTTTGCTCATAGAATTCTTTGGATATTATTGGTAGGCCAGCTATTGTGACAGGCAATTCTTTATCTTCAGAAGTTTTAAAATTAAATTTTACTTCATGGTTGTTAATTTTAATAGCATTTTGGATATTTCTAAAAATCATTTGATAGGAAGGATGACCTTCTTGAGAAATTTTATTAAAAGAGAAAATAACATCGTCAGCTGTTATGGGGGTTTGATCGTGAAATTTTGCTTCTTTTCTTAATTTAAAAATAATGGATTTTTTATCATTACTTAGATGAGCTGATCGAGCAATCAAGCCATATTTAGAAGATATTTCATCTGCGGAGCTTTCCATTAGACTGTCAAAAACCATATCAATTCCTGCTGCTGATATTCCTTTTAAAATAAAAGGATTAAGGCTATTAAAAGTGCCTTCTACGCCGTATTTTATGCTTCCAGATTTTGGTGCATCTGGATTTACATAGTCAAGATTTTTAAAATTTTCTGGATATTTTAAATCTTGAAATATGGAAATTCCATGATTTGCAAGCAAATTATTATTTAAAGTTGCAAATAAGAATAATAGTGTTAAAAATATTTTGTTTATCATATTGTGTAATACCAAGATCTATTTTTAAATAATTTATATTCAAAATATTTTTAGACATAGATTGTTAAAAAACCTATCTCCCTATGAGTATAGGGTGTAAGGCTTTTTAATGATCTATGGTTAAAAAGATAAAGAAGATAAGTTTATTTAGTTATTATAGTTTAAAGATGGATTTTGGTATAATTATCAATAAAGTAATTTAGAATGTCAATAGTGAGATTTTTACAAATATTAGGTCCTGGTATTATTGCAGCATCAGCAGCAATTGGTAATTCACATTTAATCCAGTCAACTAGGGCGGGGGGGCAATTTGGCTTTGAATTGCTCTGGGTAGTTTTACTTATCAATATA
Organism: uncultured Rickettsiales bacterium; assembly: GCA_905478245.1. Lineage (GTDB taxonomy): Bacteria > Pseudomonadota > Alphaproteobacteria > Rickettsiales > UBA1997 > CAJQHT01. The sequence continues at coordinate 17,681 of CAJQHT010000007.1, forward strand.
TTAAAATATCCATTTATCGAATATGGCTCAAGATATACAGCGGCAACAGGAGAGAATTTATTATATGGCTATAAAAAACTAAATCCAAAATTATTAATTATTTTTGTTATTGTTAGTGTAATTTCTGCAATTGGAGCAATAGCTATAACAACTTATGTTTGTGCCGGCATTATGAAATCATCTTTGAATTTAAGTTACGACATAAAAACTTTGGTTCTTTTTATAATATCTAGTTGTATTTTAATAATTTTTATAGGGCGTTATAAATATTTAGATAATATTATGAAGCTTTTGATGGTTTTGTTACTTTTATCGACATTTACAGCTCTTTTTATGGCTGTGTTAAATTATGATTCATATATAAATACTGAGTCTTTTTACTCTGAATCTGCTTGGAGTCCAAAATATATTCCATTTATTATTGCTTTAATGGGCTGGATGCCAGCTCCTATAGAAATTTCTGTTTGGCATTCTTTGTGGCTTGAGGCTAGAAATAGAAATAGTGAAAAGAAGTTAAATATCAAAGAAGCAAAGATTGATTTTAATGTTGGGTATTTTTTGATGATTGTTACGGCTTTAGTTTTTTTATCTCTTGGTGGCTTAGTCTTACATCATAGTGGTCTTGAAATGTCAAGTAAAGCTAATATTTTTGCAGCGCAATTTATTAATGTTTATAGTGTTACTATTGGTTCTTGGTCTAGAAATATTGTTGCTATAGCAATTTTAGCAGCTATTTTATCAACCACTCTTGCTGTTATGGATGCTTATCCAAGATCTATTGCGATTGGTATCATGATTGCAAAAAACAAAACAAAGGATCGGGTCCTTAATTCATATAAGAATATTCAATTATCCATTACTATATTATTGTCTATAGTAGCTTATTTGATAATTTATTTTTTTGTGAGTAATTTTAAGATTTTAATAGATGTGGTTACTATATTGGCTTTTTTATTTGGACCTCTTTTTGCTTATATGAATTATAAAGTGGTAACATCTGATTTAATACCAAAGGAGCATCAGCCTAAAACATGGTTAAAGATATTGAGTTATGCTGGTTTTGTTTATATGCTGGTATTTTGTCTGATATTCTTGATAAATTTTTTATAAATTCTGATAAAATTTAACCACCATATCATTGGCTTTTATTTTATTTAGATCTAGGCCGTCAATAAATAAACCTTCTAAAGTTTTAACTCGCGATAAGGCAACATAGATTTGACCGTCAGAAAAGGCATTACTAAGATTACATTTTACTTTATCTAGAGTCATTCCTTGTGACTTGTGAACGGTAATTGCCCAAGATGGCATAAGTGGTATCTGGGTCATCCTGGCTTCAACTATTAATTGATCTTTTTCTTGATTATATTTTTCTAAAGCCCAATCCTCCGGGGCTATTGTTAATGTTGCTCCATTTTTAAATTCTACAATTGGATAATTTTTCTTTGTGCTAAATCCCTTAACCACGCCAAGAGAGCCATTGATAATACCTTCTTTTTGATAAGTGTTTTTTAGCATCATGACTTGACAGCCAATTTTTAATTCTAAATTTTCTTTAGCTAGACAGTTTTTTCTTAATGTTTCAATTTTTTTAGCATTTCCCTTGTAAGATGCTTCAAAAAATTGGCTTTTAGAAGGTATATTTTGTAGAGCAGCTTCGTTAATTGATTCCATCTGGGAATTATGTGTTACCAAGATTGTTGGCTTGATATTATTGTTGTCAGGTGCATTTAATCTTGATCTTAATATGTCTATAGAATTATTATCAATATTTCCAAATCTAATATTATCTAATAATTTAACAAAATTAAGATCTTTTTGTCTAAAGACATCTTCTAATATAAAGTTTTTTGAATTTAATTCTTCCCACGCTCTTGATTGAAAGCAAAAATTATAATTAGAATCTATTGCTTCATTATATTTTTGGATAGGTGGTAATTGTAGGAAATCTCCAAATAAAATTAATTGCAATCCACCAAAAGCCTTTTTGTTTTTTCTGATATTTTTGAATAATTCGTTAAGTAGATCGAAAGTACCAGCTGATATCATTGATATTTCATCAATTGCCAGCATATTTGCCATTCTTATTTTTTTTCGTAGATGGCTAAATTTTACAGAAGAAAAATTATTTATTAATTGTTCAATGGGCATATTGCCAAGACCTATTCCAGACCAGGAATGTATAGTTTGGCCACCAACATTTATGGCGGCAATTCCTGTACTGGCTGTAACATGCAAACCGGAACTAAGATAATTTCTTTTTAAATATTGTAGTAAAAAAGATTTTCCAGTACCGGCACTGCCTGTGATAAATATATTGTAGCCATCCTCAACGGCATATATTGCCTCTTTTTGTTTTGCTGATAGTGAGGAGATTGACATTTATTTATTTTGTCTAGCTTGTTTGATTGCTTGTTGAAGAGCCTCAAAACCAACTGCACCAGGAAATAATTGGTCTCCAATTAGAAATGCTGGAGTTCCTCTGATGCCAATTGATGCTGATAATTCTCTGTTAAGAGTAATTTCTTCATTAATTTTAGTGTCGAACTTTTTTAATATTCTGTTAATTTTAGCTTTTGTGACACCTTGCACTTCAGCAATTTTAATTGCTTCTCCTGAAGTTCTGGCTTTACTTTTCATGAGAGCTGAATGAAAATCAAAATATTTGCTCGGAGCAATTATATTAAATGCCAAGGCTATTTTAGCTAAATCCTCTGAAGATTGCCCTAATATTGGTAATTCTTTAAAAATAATTTTAACTTTTTTATCTGTGGCTGCAATTTTTTTAATTGATTCTAGGGCTTTTTTGCAATAGCCGCAATTATAATCAAAAAATTCAATTATTGTCACATCAGATCCAGATGCTTCTTTAGTTGGACTGTCTTTTCTGTTGTAAAGATCTTCAAACCTAGCAGAAATATTTTTTTGTGCGTTTTGCTGTTGATTTTGAGCTTGTTTTTTTTGCATATTAACAATTGATTCTAATATTGCTTCAGGGTTTTCTTGAACCCATATTGCAATAGTTTCGTTTTCAGAGCTTGATTTAAATAAATATTTATTTGAAAAGAATCCTACTCCAATAATGATTAAGATAAGACCTATAAATTGTAACGTTTTTTGAATATAGCATGTTTTTTGACCAGTAGAATCTTTCTTGGCGGTAATGTTATTTTTAACCGTACTTTTAACCGATTTTGTAGTAGAAGTTTTATTTTTAGACATTATTATATATGTTTTTAAGTGTTAAAATTAAAAATAATCTTAAGGTAGTAATATATATTTCTAAATATAAAGTTGCAAGATTTTTTTTATTTATAAGTTATGATTTATCCAAATTTTGATTTTGAAAATGAGTCTGCTGGTTTAGTTGCCGGCATAGATGAGGCTGGAAGAGGTCCTTTAGCTGGCCCTGTTGTTGCTGCTTGTGTTATAATTGACAGAAATAGTATTCCTTCTCATTTAAATGATTCTAAAAAATTATCAAAAAATATGAGAGAGAAAATCTTTTTGGAAATTAAAGATAAATCAAGATATGGAGTTGGTATTGTTAATGAAAAAGAAATTGATGAAATAAATATTAGAAATGCTACAAAATTAGCAATGAAATATGCTTTTCTTAATTTATATGATAAATACAAAATTAAACCAGACCTAGTATTAGTAGATGGAAATTTTATTCCAGAAATAGAGGTTGAAGCAAAATATATTATAAAAGGTGATCAAAAAAGCCTATCAATAGCAGCAGCTTCGATTGTAGCAAAATGCACAAGAGACAATATTATGCTTGGATTATCAGAGGAATTTCCTGAATATGAATGGCATAAGAATCAAGCCTATCCAACTAAGTTTCATTTAAATAAAATAAATGATATAGGCATTTGCAAATATCATCGCAAAAGCTTTGCTCCAATTAAAAATTTTATTAGTTAATTATCATGGTGATTTATGAAAATAATTTAAATATAATTGTTGAAATAGCAAATATGTTGAAAAATGGCAAAGTTGGAGCTATAGCGACTGATACAGTTTATGGATTAGTGTGTGATGCTAAAAATGAAAATGCGATAGATAAGATTTATCAATTAAAAAAAAGAAGTAAAAATAAATCTTTTGTAGTTTTTTCTAGAAACATAGAGGATTTTAATAAAATAATTGACGTTAATAGTGCATTAGGAAGGATAGCTGATAAATTTTTACCAGGAGCTTTAACTATTCTTGCAAAGAAAAACAATAATTTTAAGCAAGAGATATCAAGTAAAGTAAGTAAAAATGAATATATTGGTATTAGAATTCCAAAAGATGAATTTTTCTTAAAATTATTAGAAAAATTTAGTGGATTTTTAATTGTAACTAGTGCTAATATTAGCAATAAGCCACCAGCATTAAATTTAATTGATTTAAAATCCTATTTTAATAATGATTTAGATTTTATTATTAAAGGCTCTGGTTTTTCTTCGGAAGTTTCAACTATTATAAAACTTGACGATTTTAATGATTTGGAAATTATAAGACAAGGAGCTGTATCTAAGAAAGAAATATTAAAATATTTATGAATTTTACTAAAAATACTTTATTTAAAATTATTGGTATATCTGCAATTATATATTTTTTAGCATTTCATGAAAATGACAGAAATGTCAATTCTGTTAAAAATACATTTTCTGGTGATAATATTAAAAAGAATCTGTTTAAAGCAGGAAATAAGATTGTCGAAATAAAATCCAATCTTAATAAAAAGAAAGAATATGATTTAAGGATGAAGAAAAAAGAAGAAACTGCAGAGATAAATAAATTAAACAAAGAATCAAAAAATTCTACCAAAGAGGTCAAATGTAATGATTTAATTGTGGTAAAGTTTACCAAAACTGGCAATTCCAAAATTTTTACCCAAGAAAATCATCAGATGAGAATTGATAATTCTGATTTGTCTCTAGCTATTATTGGTATGAAAATAAATGATAAGAAAACAATTATTATAAATGAAAATCTTGATAATAAAGAAATTGAATTTATTTATAGTGTTGAATTATTGGAAATAATCAATATTGACAATAAAAATATTAATAAAAATGAAAAAAATAATGAAAAATGCAGTTAGTTTGAATCAAAATACTGTAAAAAGTAATAAAAAAGAACCTTTATTAAAGTTTTTAACAGATTTTTTACCTTTAATATTATTTTTTACTATTTATAAAACCTCTGACCATCCTCAGCCAATAATAATGGCAACTATTTATCTTGTGGTTTCAACTATAATTGCCTTAATAATATCATATATTTTTACAAAGAAAATTGCAAAAATGCCCTTATTTTCAGCGATATTACTTGGAATATTTGGTGGTTTAACGATATTTTCTGGTAATGAATTATTTATTAAAATAAAACCAACATTACTTAATTCGATATTTTTTATCATATTATTTATTAGTTGCTTGATTAAAAAACCGGTATTATCTTATTTATTTGATGGTGCTATTAAAATGAATCAAGAATCTTGGATTAAATTTTCTTATAGATGGTCATATTTCTTCTTATTTTTGGCTTTTTTAAATGAATTAATATGGCGTAATTTTTCAACTGATTTTTGGATTCAATTTAAAGTTTTTGGTATATTACCTATTTCCATTATATTTGCTATAATCAATATGCCATTTATTTTAAAAAATAAAAAAAATTAATAATTTTTTATATTCTTATTGTCATATATTTATTTCTATGTTATAATTAAAATATTAAAAACTTTTTATAAAATGCATAAAAAAATTATTTACTTATTACTATTGTTTCTAACTTTTTGTGATTCTATGCCTAAAGATTGGGAATGGGGGATGCAGCCTCGTCCGTTTAACGGTTTAGATGGCTTTCCTTCTGCTAAAACAGAATATGGTGCTGGTTTTAAGAATGGTTGTCAAATTGGTTGGAACTCTGTTGGTATGGGCTTAATGACTGAATTCATGCCAAAATTAGATCCAGAATTACTAGTAAAAAGTACTGATTATCGTATTGGTTGGTGGGATGGTTATGAACAATGTGTTTATACATATGATCACGATGTAATTTAATGTTTAGATATATGATATTTCTAATATGTTTATTTTTAATGATTTCTGGCTGTAATTTTTATGAACCAATGGGAATGCCTTTAGAGGTTCCTGATGGTCCGCCTGAATTTAAAGCTGGATGGCGTGATGGTTGTATAACTGGCATAGCAACTGGTAAATATAGTAATTCATCTGTATATAGTCCTACTTTTGGAAGTGGCATATATCAACATGATAAAATTTATCAAAGAGGTTGGAGTAGTGCTTTTTATACTTGTTACGTAATAGGAAATAGGGCAACACATTTACATATGTTTAAACATAAACCGTTTCAATAATTTTAATGAAGATATTTTATATTATTTTAATATTATTCATTAGCTCTTGTGCTTACAGATGGGAAGGTTCTCATAAGGAATTTAAGGAAGAGTTAAAAAATGCCAATCCCGACTTCAGGCAGGGTTGGTATGATGGCTGTGAGGTTGGTAGGGCAACAGGGGGAAATACATTTTATAGGTTATTTGCTAAAAATAATAAAATGGATGGTTGGAAAATGTCTAACTCTAAAGATTATCAGGTAGCTTGGAGTTATGCTTATTGGTACTGTTACCGTGATGACCATATTGATCAGAAGGAGCCAACTTTTAAATATTTTTTTGGAGGACTTAATTAGATTATGAAAATATTTTATATAAAAAAGATTATTATTTTAATTATATTGCTTCTTACTGTAAATTGTAGATATGCTAAAGATGCCAAATTGCCAAATATGACTTTTGCTAAAATAAAAATTCCTGCTGGTACTCCTAATTTTCGTAAAGGCTTTGCTGATGGCTGTTCCACACTTTTATATTCTCGGGGTAATATGTTTTATAGAACATTTCATAAATTTAGATTTGAGGGGCATTTGATTGATAATGATGAATATTATTTTGGTAGAAAAAGGGGTTATAATTTTTGCTTTGGTTATGTAGCTGGTGGTTCCGGTTTATTAGGTGGTGGCTGGGATAAGGATTTATACGCTCAAGGAATGCATCTTGATATGGGTGGAGGTAAAAGTGTTTGGAATAGCTTTGGTGGTAATGTTTTTGATAGTTTAAGTCCTACTAATCACGGCGGAGTAGGTGGTTTTTTAGGGGTTTTACAAAGCAATACTGCTAATAAAGGAGGAGTTTTAGGGGGGCATATATTTTACGGTAAAAGTGAGGAGCAGTTAAAGCCACTCATTCCTTGGTAATTTTTAGATATTTAATATGATTAAAAAAATATTTATTATAATATTGTTATTTTTTATTGCTGCTTGTGGACCTTATTGGTATAAGCCTTATGGTAGGGTATTTACACATAAGCCAACTGACGGTACTCCTGGTTATAGAATGGGCTGGATGCATGGCTGTGAATCTGGCATGGCAACGCAATTTTCTTCTGCTATCATGATGGCATTTTATGAATGGAAAAAAGATGCAGATATATCAGTTAGTAAGCCTGATCTGGATTTAGTTAGAAGAAAATATGAAGATAAATGGGATATTAATTGGAATGATCCTGAAGAAATTAAAACAAACGTTCGTCATTATCAAAGAATTTTTTGGATAGCTCATTTATTTTGTCGACATGCAATTTTAGGAACTTATCAATTATCTAAAGGTGCTCATGGAGGCAGTATGGATCCCCCTCTTGCTGGTGAAGCAAGATATGATCCTGGAGCTCATAGCTTGGGAAATATTTATACCTTTCACGGTAGGGGAACGGGGCAGTTGACTTATTGGTAGGGGATAGTTATTATAATTACAAGATTTATTCTTTAGTGAATAATAATGGTAATACCAATTCCCATCTTTAAAATGGGTTAAAATAATAAATAATCTAACTTTATATTTTTTGATTAAAATCATAAAAAGCCTCGTTAAAATATGTACATACTGACGACTCTTTTTTTATAATTTTTATCTAAAAAATATTTTGCCTGTATCATTCATTAAAGAATGGGATTTGGTATACCAATTCCCATCTTTAAAATGGGTTAAAATAATAAATAATCTAACTTTATATTTTTTGATTA
>CAJQHT010000008.1 GCA_905478245.1 uncultured Rickettsiales bacterium
ATCCATTTTTAATTTATATTTCATATGGATAAAAAACAAGTTCTGGAGGCTATTACAGATAGCGTAACTCTTGCTCGCTCTTTATGTGATGATGTTGAATGGTCTGCAGAGGATGCGGTTAGAACGAATATAGATTTTCTATTTCAAGCCATAGAAACTGCCATTAAGGCCGGGGCTAAAACAGTTAATATTCCAGATACTGTTGGCTATGCCACTCCCATGGAATATTTTAACCTAATTTCTGCTATAAAAAATAACGTATCCAATATCGACAAAGCTATAATTTCAACTCATTGTCACAATGATTTAGGCCTAGCTGTTGCTAATTCTTTAGCTGGAGCTCAAGCAGGTGCGCGTCAAATAGAATGCACAATTAATGGCATAGGCGAAAGGGCTGGTAATGCTGCCTTGGAAGAATTAGTTATGACCTTAAAAACCAGGTCAGATATTTATAATTTACATACAAATATTAACTCTAAATTAATCACCAGAGCTTCTAAATTGGTCTCAAATATTACTGGATTCCCTATTCAGTATAACAAAGCAATTGTTGGCGCTAATGCTTTTGCTCATGAAAGCGGCATCCATCAAGACGGCATGCTAAAAAATCCCAATACTTATGAAATTATGACTCCAGAATCAGTTGGTTTGGATAAATCATCTTTAGTACTCGGTAAACATTCAGGCAGGGCAGCTTTCAGGGATAAATTGCAGGAAATAGGATATAATTTGAATGATGATATTCTTGAATCCTCTTTTCAAAGATTTAAAGAATTAGCTGATAAGAAGAAAGAGGTTTTAGATGATGATATTATTGCTATTATTGACAATTTAGTCGTCAGTGAAAAATCATCCATAAAATTAATCAATCTAAGTGTTAATTGTGGTAAATTGCAGGAGGCGGAAGTAGAATTAGAATTAGAAATTAATGGTAAAAATATTAAGGCTAGCCATAAATCCAAGGATGGTCCAGTTGATGCCATTTTTAATGCTATTCAAACTTTAATACCACATGAATCCAGCCTAGAGCTTTATCAGGTCAATGCTGTAACTAGTGGAATTGATGCGCAGGCAGTTGTTGTCGTCAGATTAAAACAAAATAATAGAATTTACAGTGCTACTGGCTCTAGTACTGATGTTCTAGTGGCCTCTACTCAAGCCTATATTCATTGTTTAGAAAAATTACCCATATTGGGATTGTCTCAGGCTACATCAGCTTTGAGCTCTAATTAATATTAACTTATAAATAAAATTAAAATGTTTGGTAAATTATTTTCATTCTCATCTAAAGATATCGCAATAGATCTTGGTACTGCAAATACACTTGTATATACCAAAAATAGCGGCGTTGTATTAAATGAACCTTCTGTTGTGGCTTTATTGAATGATAATGGTAAATCTATACCATGTGCCTTTGGTAATACAGCGAAAATGATGCTTGGTAGAACTCCAAATAAAATTAATGCTATTAGACCGCTTCGCGATGGTGTAATTGCTGATTTTAAAGTTGCTGCTGAAATGATAAAATATTTTATCAGAGAAGTTAATAAAACGAGAAGCTGGCTCGGGCCAACAATTATTGTTTGTGTGCCATCTGGGTCAACTCCTGTAGAAAGAAGGGCGATTCAGGATGCTGCTGAAGGAGCTGGAGCCAATGAAGTTTTTTTAATCGAGGAGCCAATGGCAGCAGCCATTGGAGCTAATTTACCGGTAATAGAGCCAACAGGATCAATGATTGTTGATATTGGCGGCGGTACCACAGAGGTTGGTATTCTTTCTCTTGGTGGCATTGTTTATTCGCGCTCAGTTAGGGTGGGCGGTGATAAAATGGATGAAGCTATCATTTCTTACATCAGAAGATATCATAATTTATTAATTGGTGAAGCTACAGCAGAAAGAATTAAGCAAAATATTGGCGCAGCCTGCCCAGGCGAAGACGGAGAAGGTAAAACCATGGAGGTTAAAGGGCGTGATTTAGCGCAAGGCATTCCAAAAGAAATGGTATTAAGTGAAAGGCAAATAGCGGAAAGCCTTACTGAGCCAGTTGATCAAATTGTTGATGCAATTAAGGTTGCTTTAGAATGCACTCCGCCAGAGCTTTCTTCTGATATTGTAGAAAAGGGCATTATCTTAAGTGGAGGTGGCGCTATGCTTAAAAATCTAGACTATGTCATTAGAGAAGCAACAGGATTGCCGGTTTTTGTGGCTGAAAATCCGTTATTTTGTGTTGTAAATGGCTGCGGCAAGGTTCTTGATAATATGAAAATGTTCAGGGCAGTATTATTCCGTCAGGATTAGTTCCTTCTTTTTTGATTTTTAGGATATGGCATGAAAAGATATTTAGATTATAAACAGGCTTCAAATTCTAATCTTAGTCTCTATTATTATATTCATATTTTATTCAAGAAAATAGAATTTGCTCTTTTAATTCTTATCTGCCTGTCTTTAATTTTTATTTCTAAAACTAACGAAACATTAAAACAGGATATTTCGAACCTGTTCATTAATATCTCATTACCAATTTCACAAGCTATTAGCTACCCCTTTAATATTAGCACGAATGTGATGTTCAATTTAAAGGAGTTACAAATAATTCGTGAAGAAAATATAATTTTAAAACTTGAAAATGAAAAATTAAAATCATTTTATATAAATGCTATTAATATCAAGCAAGAAAATAAAGAATTACAAGATTTACTGAAATTTTCTCAACTTAGAAGTGTAAATTATAAAGCCGTTAGGCTATTGGCAAAGCCTGATTACCCACATAGTAACAATATTTTTATTAATTCTGGCTCAAAACAGGGCTTAAAAGAAAATAGCGTAGTTGTTAGTGGTAAATCAATGATTGGCCGAATCATTGAAGTTAGTAATAATTATTCTCGAGTTTTAACAATTTATGATGAAAATTCTAAAATTCCTGCTATTACCTCAAATTCCAGGCAAAAGGGCATATTAATTGGCACTGGCACTAAAATGAAAATAAAATATTTAGATAAAGATCACAATATCCAATTAGGAGACATGGTCTTTACTTCTGGAGATGGTGGTTATTTGCCCCCAGGTTTATTAATAGGAATTGTTACTGATATTGGCAAGAAGGAGGTATCAGTTAAAGCGATTGACAATCCTGATAATATTAATTTAGCTGTAATAATGAAATATTAATTATGATTTTAGAAACAAAAATAAGAAATGACTGGGAATTAGATGAAGTAATGGCTTTATTTGCTTTGCCATTTAATGATCTGATATTTAAGGCTGCCTCTATTCACAGGCAAAATCACAATAATAATCAGGTACAAATTAGCACTTTACTTAGCATTAAAACAGGATCTTGCCCTGAAGATTGTAAATATTGCCCACAATCAGCTCATTATAATACTGAGTTAAAAAAAGAACCTTTTATGGAGATAGAAAAGGTTGTTGCGGCAGCAAATGAGGCAAAAAAAGCCGGAGCAAGCAGATTTTGCATGGGTGCAGCTTGGAGAAATCTTAATGATCGTGATTTAGATCAGGTTTGTCAGATGGTAAAAGAAGTCAAAGATTTAGGTTTAGAAACTTGTGTGACACTAGGTATGCTTAAAGAGGAGCAAAGTAAAAAGTTAAAAGACGCAGGACTCGATTATTACAATCATAATATTGATAGCTCTGAAGAATATTATGAAAAAATTATTACTACTAGAAAATTCTCAGATAGAATTGAAACCTTAAAAAATGTTAGGCAAGCTGGGCTTAATGTTTGCAGTGGTGGCATTGTTGGCATGGGCGAAGAAAGACAAGATAGAGCAGGAATGCTTATTGCTTTAGCAAATTTAGAGCAGCATCCACACTCAGTGCCAATTAATATGTTGGTTAAAGTTAAGGGAACACCACTTGGTGATATAGAAGAATTAGATCAATTTGAATTTATTAGAACCATTGCCATTGCTAGAATTATGATGCCAAAATCAGCCGTCCGACTTTCTGCTGGTCGTCAAGAAATGAGCGAGCAAACGCAGGCTTTATGTTTTTTAGCGGGCGCTAATTCTATATTTTATGGTGAAAAGCTTTTAACCACGCAAAATCCTGAAAGTCAAAAAGATCAGGCTCTATTTGCCAAGCTTGGCATAGAATCGATATAAAATAGTATAAATCTACCCATTTTGTTGATTTTGTTGTTATTAAAAATTTTTAAAATCCACGTATATCTAGATACGCTAAAATTTTAAAATTTTTAATGCCTATAGATCCCTCAAAATGTAGTGATTTACATATAATTTAAAAAGAATATTATGACTATAAGCGCAGATATTATCGCAGGCATAAAAACCAAAATAGCTATTAATAAAAAGGTCTGGGGTAAAATATTAACTGCAGAGGAAGAGGGTTTTATTAAGGCTGCAAATAAGAAATATGGATATTCGTTTAGTGAAGCAGAAGATGTTATTGATGATGCGAGATTTAAGGATATACTAAGCGAGCTTACAATCACAGATTTTAAAAAGAGCCTTCATTATATATGGTATATGGCTCCATCATGGCCATATGACAAAGGAGAAGATCCTAGAAAAAATCATTATTTCGCTTTTGATAATATTGAGCAAGTAATAGCTTATCTTTTAACGGATGATTTTATTGATAAACAAACTGCGTATATCAATACTGTTGCCACTGCTTACAACAAAAAGGCAGGAGATAACTATGCAAGATTAACCGCTATCTTTACTGGCGATGAAGCAAAATTTAAATCTAATTGTGAAATTTTTAATCATGCTATTACTTTACTAAAAGATCAACCTAGCCTCTCAGAAGCCGTTAAGAGTAAATTAACTGACTTACAAAATTCTATAAAAGGTGTTAGAATTACAGATAATAAAACATATAGATTAACACTAAGCAATGTCCACAAGACAGAGAAGGATTATATTACTGAGTTAGTTACAGAAGTATCAAAATTTACTGCTGCCAAATCCCCTGAGGACAAAAAAGAACCAAGAGCGTTAGTAAAAAAATGGTCTAATGCTATTAAAAAATATGGAGTACTTGGTGAGGCAGAAGATAAAAATGAGAACCAAAAAAATGCTGATGTAGAATTAAAAAAATGGATAATTGTTGATCCTTGTAGAGACGCTCTATCAGGCGATGGTGCATCTGGAGCAATATATAAAAAGATGGGAGGGGGCTCTGATTGCCCTGAAAAACCAACAGCTGCAGATTACGAATCAAAACTAAAAAGACACGAAGCAGTATGGAATGATGCTTATTATAAAAAGACAGGGGACAAGGCATTCGCTGGAGTTATTCATGTTGTAGGTCCTGAGCTTCAAAAGGCTACAAAAACACAAGATCAAGAAAAATTAAAGAATGCTCTAAAATCTGTGTTTGAGACTTACTGCAAACAAGAAAAAAATAAAGAAAATCCTGCAGGCCTAAGAATTCCACTAATATCACTTGGTATTTTTAATTCAGGGCCTGGGGAAATTACGGATAAGGCAGAATCAACCAAATTATTCATGGACGCCTTATATGCTGCTTATAATGATCTTGGTGCAGCAGAAAAAGATTTTATTTATCAGCAATTAACAGCAAATAAGATTGAAATATGTTGTTATAAAAAAGAATTATATAACGGAATTATTACTGCTGCTAACAAAGTTTTAGCAAGTTTGCCACCAAAACCAAGCCCAGGATCACCAGCTGCAACCTCGGTGCTAACAGGTGTACAGAAATTAAAAGAGGTTAAGAAAATTAAAGAGTTTCTTTTATCGCCAAAATCTGATAAATCTCAAGAGATCTTGAGGAATAGTGAATCTGCTCAAAAAATAAAAGAAGAAATAGACGCCGCACAAAACAGTGCAGAGCCAAATCCAAGCATCTATCAGGGATTAGGTCTTAAGATAGAAATAGTTCCAGAAGGTTTAAAAATATTAGATATTTACGCCCCGCAAGATAAAAGATTTAAAGAAGTAGGTGGAGGCGGATTAAGAACTGCAGCTAGTGATGAAAGTGTTTTAAAATTAAAATTAAAAGGAAAAATAATTACAAAATTATTTATTAACACAGGTTTTGAGTATTTAGGAGGTAAATCTGCTGCAGAAATTATAAAATTATTTCGTAGCAATGCTAATTCGCACTTTGTAACTAATGATAATAATGCTTATGAAGTTTCTAGTCGTGACAAGCATATTTTTGCCAAAAACAACGCAAATAAATATGTGTCTCTTAATCAAGAATTAGAAAATGTTAATAACGAAGAGAAAGCTAATAAGTTAGGTGAGGATTTACCAATTATAAAAGAAGCATTCGCAGCTGCTGCCACTGCTAAAGGTGCAGTAATGGCGGGGTAGATAGATTATAAAGATCCTTATAAATCTGGCCTTCTGTTTTTAGTCAGCTCTTTTGCTTTATTTAGCCTCCAATCATTAATTTTTTGATGATGTCCGCTGCGCAGAATCTCTGGAACCTCTCTACTGCGCCATATTACAGGCTTGGTATAATGTGGATATTCTAGTAATTTTTCATATTTAGAACCCTCTCCACTACCAAAACTTTCTTCATTTAAAGAATTTTTATCACCAACAACTTGGCTAATATTTCTTAAAACAGCATCAATTAAAACCATTGCTGCCAATTCTCCTCCTGATAAAATATAATCCCCTATTGAAATTTCTTCCATTTCATATTCGTCAATAACTCTTTGATCTATGCCTTCATATCTGCCGCAAATTAGCGAAATTTCACTTTCTTTGCTTAATTCTATGGCTTTTTTTTGATTAAAAACAGCGCCGCGTGGCGATAGATAGATAATTTTCTGCTTTTTTGTGCCTATATTGGCATCAATAGCACTAGATAGAACATCTGGCTTCATTACCATGCCAGCCCCTCCGCCATAAGGGTAATCATCAACAGTTTTACGATTATCCTTAGCATAATCCCTTATATTTATAGCCTCAAGATTCCATAATTTCTTTTTTAAAGCCTCACCCATTATTGAATAATTTAAATATCCGGGAAATATTTCTGGAAATATGGTAAAAATTTTAAAATTTATCATTTTATTTCGGCAAATTCTGGTAAAATTATTTTAACAAAACCTTCTTCTAAATTAACTTCTGGAAATATTTTATCATAAAATGAAAACATTTGCACTTCTTCCTTTTGTTTGGCTAATTTATTAAATTCTATTTCGGCAATTGCTCCAGCGCCGTAATCTAGCATATTAATTATTCTTCCAATTTTAATATTTTCATTATTTACAACATCAAGACCAATTAAATCAGCATAATAAAACTCATCTTCCTCAACTTCTTCTAATTGGCTTTTTTTAATAAATAGCTCACTATCTCTAAGATTCTCCGCTTTATCTCTGTCATTTATGTCAGAAATATTGGCGATAAAAATATCTTTATTTTTGCCTTGCACTTTGCTGGTGATTTTAATTTCTAATTTATTGCCGTTCTTATCAAAAATTTCAGGATAATTCTTGATATCTTCTGCTATTTCTGTAAAGCTCATTATTTTTACCTGACCCTTGACGCCATGAGCTGATAAAATCTTAGCAATTGTAATATTTTTTTTATTCATGGCTTTTATTTAAAATTGCATTAACAAAATCTACTCTATTTTTATCATAAAATGCATTCGCAATATCAACATATTCATTAATAACCACTTTAAATGGAGTTTTGTTTATAAATTTCAATTCAAAAATTCCAAGTCTTAATATTGCTAACATTACATCCTGTATTTTATTAAAATCATGATGTTTTTCAAGGGATTTTTTAATAATTTCATCGATTTGTGTTAATTTATCAGTGATATTTTCTAGTAATTCTGTTAAAAATTTCATGTCAATTTTTTTACGATAAGATGCAATTTCGTCATTTTGGGCATCAATTAGGTAATTATCGACCATTTCTGTCATTAAATTCAATATATCATGATTTTCTCCTGTTAAATAATCATATTGATATAAGGTCTGAACTGCAATTAATCTAGACAAGGATCGCTTTGATATTTTTTTGTTATTTGTTATTATTTTTTCTATTTTTTTATCCATTTTTAAATATTGATAATCTTTATAAAATTTAATCATCAATTCCCTTGACAATTTTAAATAAATTAATAAAATGATTCAAAATGCCGCTTTTGTCACATTAATCAATTTATATTAGATATAATTTCGGTTAATTTATTAGTGGTTTAAGGTATGTTTATAATGTGTATTTATAATCAATATAAATAAAGTTGCAAGGGCTATTTTTCTAAAATAATCTCTTTCATATAATTAAATTTAATATATTTCTAAAAAAGATGTTTGCAATAGTAAAAACAGGTGGTAAGCAATATAAAGTTGCACAAAATGACAAAATAAATGTTGAAAAACTAAACGCCAAAGAAGGTGAAAAAATCACTTTGGACAATGTTTTATTAATCAGCGATGAAGCAGGCGCTGCAACTTTTGGTGATCCTATAGTTAAGGGTGCTCTAGTTGAAGCAGAAGTTCTTAGAAATTATCGTGATAAAAAAGTTATCATTTTCAAAAAAAGAAGAAGACAAAATTCTCGCAGAAAGAATGGTCACCGCCAATCTAAAACAGAGTTAAAAATTCTTAATATTAAAGCATAATAAAGATTTCATATGGCACATAAGAAAGCGGGCGGAAGTTCGAGAAACGGAAGAGATTCAGCGGGTAGAAGACTTGGTATCAAGAAATTTGGTGGACAGTCAGTAATTGCTGGTAATATAATTGCTCGCCAAAGAGGTACTAAATGGCACCCAGGCAATGGCGTTGGCATTGGTAAAGATCATACTATATTTGCTGTAATTCCTGGTAACGTTGAGTTTGTCAAGCGTGGCCGCAATAATAGAGTTTACATCAATGTAGCTACTGCAGCTGCTTAATTTATATCAAATCAAAACTTTCATTAAGACATCTTTTATTAAATTATTATAATCTTGTTTAGATTTGGTATTAGCCTAATTCTAAAGATGGGATTTGGTATTATAGCCTAAAATCTATCGTAATTTCTATTATTAATAATGACAGGTTTAATTTTAGAAAACATCAATAAATCATTCACTCAAGGCAAGCATAATATTCACGCCCTTAAAAACATAAATTTAGAAGTTAAAAGCGGTAAAATATCTGCCCTTATTGGCCCTTCAGGTTCTGGAAAAACTACTTTGTTACAAATAGCTGGCCTTCTTGATGCTCCTGATTCGGGAAAAATAATCATTAACGATCATAAATTATCCCTATCTGATTTTAAATCTAATGATAAGGAAATAACTTTTTTACGACGTAATAATTTAGGTTTTATTTATCAATCTCATAATTTATTACCAGAATTCACTGCTCTGGAAAATATTGCCATGCCTCTTTTAATTAAAGGCGTAAACAAGTTGGAAGCTTTTAAAAAAGCCGAGGCTATTTTGGCTGATATTGATCTAATTGACAGAAAAGATCATAGGCCACCAGAGCTTTCAGGTGGTCAGCAGCAGAGAGTTGCAGTTGGCAGAGCTATAATTACCAAACCTTCTATTTTATTGGCAGATGAGCCAACTGGCAATCTTGATAGTGATAATGCGAATAATATTTTTGATTTATTACTTAAATTTACCGAAAAATATAACATTGCCTCACTTATCGTTACTCATAATGAGAAATTAGCTAAGAAAACTGATAAAATTATCAAAATTCAAGATGGTAGCATCAAAAACACAAAATAAAGCTGCTTTAATTACAGGTTGCAGCAAGCGAATAGGCAGAAAAATAGCTTTAAAACTTGCTAATAGTGGTTTTGATATAGCAATTCACTACAATAATAGTAAAAAAGAAGCACAATTGCTAAAAGAGCAAATTTTACAATTAAATGTTGCTTGTGAAATATTTCATGCTGATCTTAGCTTAAATTACTACGAACAATTAATAAAAGAAGTTGCAGCAAAATTCCTAAACTTAGCAGTTTTAGTAAATAATGCTTCTATTTTTGAAGAGACAAGATTTTTAGAAACCTCTGTCAATCAATTTGAAGATCATTTTGATATTAATCTAAAAGCACCATTCTTTTTATCTCAATATTTTGCTAAAATACAGAAGCATGGCGTAATTATTAACATGCTTGATAGTAGAGTGGCAAAATCCTCTAAGCAATATTTTTCTTATTTACTTGGCAAAAAAACCTTAGCTGATTTCACTAAAATGGCTGCAATTGAACTTGGTCCAGATATTCGAGTAAATGGCGTTGCTCCTGGTAAAACAGAATTTTCTTTAGGTTTAGAAAATAAAGATTATTACAATCAATTATCCGCTTCACTACCCTTAAAACAAATTGCCGATTCTGATCAGGTAGCCCATGCAGTTCAAACTTTAATAGAAAATGAATCTTTAACAGGGCAGATTCTTTTTATTGATGGGGGTGAGAATTTATGAAGAATTCAATAAGAAAATCAATAAATCAAAAATATTCTGTTATTAATATTTCTGATCTTGAAGTTGTAACTATAATTGGAATGCTGGAAGAGGAAAAAATTACTCCACAAAGATTAATCGTCAATTTTCAGGTTAAATTTGACTCTTCTCCTGCTGCAGAAACTGACAATATTAAAGATACAATTGATTATTTTGAATTAACTAAAATAGTAAAAGATTTTATTGAGAATTCACGATTTGAATTATTAGAAAAATTAGCTGATCAAGCATTAAAAATTATCAATCAATTTAGCGATAAAATTATAGATTCTACTATAGAAATCAAAAAGCCAGAAGCGCTTAGAGAATTTGGTGCTATGGTTAGTTTTAAAACATCTTCTAAGAAATAGAATCTTGCAGATTTATATCATTTTTTGATTTATAGAGGTCTTTATTTTGCCTCAAAATGATACAGTCTTGAGCTATTATTACCTAGTTGGACCTTTATCAGGATTGAAAGCGGGTGCGCTGGCACTTAATAAAGTTGTTGATTTTTTTGGAGCTGTTGAAGGACTGACTGCAGCAGTTTCTGCCCCTTTTTGTTCCTCAGTTTGTTTATTGCGTTGCTCTATTATTTGCTTCGCATATTCTTTTAATTTTTGAGGCAACTCTGAATCATTTAGTTTTTGGTCACTTTCTTTTAAGCCTGGCAATGATGCAATTGACCCCTTTATTTTTTCCATATCTAAATTTGCCGTGGTAGTTTCTGTTTTAGATTCAGCTCCGCCTCTAATGCTATTTTGAGTAACAATATTTTGTAGAGCTTC
Source organism: uncultured Rickettsiales bacterium (assembly GCA_905478245.1). Classification (GTDB taxonomy): domain Bacteria; phylum Pseudomonadota; class Alphaproteobacteria; order Rickettsiales; family UBA1997; genus CAJQHT01. The sequence goes on from CAJQHT010000008.1 coordinate 11,224, forward strand.
AGCTAAAGTGAGTTTTAGATCGAATTCGTCAGTTGCTCCATCTTTTAATTGCCTATTAGAGTCTGTATAGTTTTCAGCTACATCTGCAGTAATATCGTTATCATTGCCACCTTGGCTTCTGATGGCTATTGATACTATATCTTGCAGTATTATGTCTATTCTGGATTGCTCAGAAAGGTTTGCGATATCTTGTTGCCCTGTTGCTACTGGATGAAGTTCTTCTGTAGTCTTCTCATCGCCCATGAATGCTCGTTTTTCTTCTTCCTTATCTAATTCTTCAGCTTGTCTTATTTTTTTCGATATAATAGTAAGCGGATTTTTACCTAGTTCAAGATCTTCGTAGGAAATGGTCATAAAATGTACTTTTTCCCCGCTTCGTCTTCTTTCCTTTGCTATTGCTCTACCTAACTCATTTCTTGCTTGTGTTTTTGGAGTAGGATTTCCTTGATTGTCAAAATGATGTGGTCCATCAAATTCAATACAAATTATTTTCTTCTTTATTACTAACGCCAAATCTGTTGATATTATAGGTCTACCTTGCTCATCTGCAAGAATAGGAATTGGAGAATTTCCTTCTTCTCTTATTAGGTTCCATGAGCTTTTTATATGTTCTGTTGATCTTTCTAATTGACTTCTTAGACTTGTTATAAACTTATTTTGTGACACAGAAGGGCTAACGCTGCCATGCTGAAATCTTGTTAATATGTTATTTTGAAGTTCTTTATCTATAAAGTCAGGATTCTTATTAACAAACTCACTATATAAAATAGCCCTTGCTAGGCTATCTAATTGATGTTTTTGGCTATCACTGATTGTACTAGCAGTAGTTTTTTCAATTGTTGTTACAAAAGGTTTTAACCTAGCATTAATTTTTTCTTTTAATCCTGATAATTCAGAATCTATTGCTGTCTGCTTCTTTTCTTCAGGTTTAGGACTTAGAATGAATCCCATTTCTGATAATGCTCTGATATTAGTAACTAATTGCCAATCAATACATTCTTGAATATTATCTTTGAGTGATTTTATAAGTTTTTCTCTATTTAAGCCTTCTAATTCTGTGATTTTATAGCCTAATTTATGTAAAATTGGTAATATTTCAAGTTTTTTTTCTGGAATAAGTCTATTTAATTCATATGAATTAATTTTTTCAATAAAATTAGCTAGTGAGAAGTATTGATTTTCTGTACCAAGCACATCATTTTTAAACAAGACTTTAGCCTTTGTGATGGTGTCTAAAATTTCAATATATAGTTTTAAGGAAATTTCTCCTATTATGCTAGTTTTTAATGCATTAATTTCTTTAGAATCTGATGATTGTTGTATGTCCTCTACTAATGCCTTTTGTTCATTGGTAAGAGATTGCGTTGAGAGTCTTGCTCCTGGTTCAAATATAATTGCTATTTCTTGTGTTTTGTCTTGTTTCGACTCTGATAATTTAGAAGAAGGTCCTGATGGAGTTGATCTTGATGGGGTTCGATTTGGTGAAGTTTTAGCTTTTAATTTTGTTGTGCTTTTTTGATCTGATTTGTCGTCTTGTTGCAATTCTGGTATTGCTGTTTCCATCTTTTGTATTTCTTGCAATAAATAATCAAATTTCTTTTTTGATTGTCTTGATCTTGTAATATTTTCCATTTGATTAATTATTTCTATAGAAATCTTTTTAAGATTTTGAATAATATCACTCCCTATTAATGCGTCTTTTGCCTTGTTTTTGTTTGTTGTAATTGTACCTCTCTCATTGGCTTTCGATACTTCTTTTATCGTTTCTTCAAATAAGTTGAGTGATGTTATAATGCCACCTTGAATATCAATATGAGTAGTATTGCCTTTTTTTAAATAATCTAAAAGATTTTGCAGATCTTCCTTTGTTGGTGCTGGCTTTGTTGCAGAATTGGAAATAAAACTTTCTATTTTTTCTAATAATTCTGCTGCTTCTTTATTTCTTGCGTCTTGATTCTTTTTTATGTTTTTTTGTACTTCCGCTGCTTTTTCTTTTTCTGCTTTTGCTCTTGCTTTTTTTGCTTCTCTTTCTGCTTCTGCTGCTTCTCCTCTTGCTTTTTTTGCCGCTCTTTCTGCTGCTTTTGCTGCTTGTCTTGCCGCTTCTTGCGCTGTTAGATCTGCTGCTTTTAGATTTCTATCTGGCAATCGTTTTTGGGCTGTTTGAATTGTTGCTTTCTTTTTTTGCTCTTTTTGTCTTAAATTTTCTATTTTTTGTCTTCTGGCATTTCCTATTTTAGCTTTTTTGTCCTCCGCTTGACGCTTATTAATCAAATATGCGCCACCTAATAAAGTTGCAGCAGCTCCAAAGATATAAGGTGTATTAGAATTAGATGGACTTTCCTGTTCCTGACGGGATGAATTCTCTAATGTTTTAAGATTTTCTTGTGCATAAGTATGTCCTTGCTTGGCTGCTAATTCATAAAGCCTTACTGCTTTACTCAAGTCTTTTGCTACTCCTTGTCCATTTGCATAGAGAGCACCAAGATTAGCTGGTGCATTAGCAATTCCTTGCTCAGCTGCTAATTTATAAAGCCTTGCTGCTTCACTCAAGTCTTGTACTACTCCTTCTCCATTATAATAGCAAGCGCCAAGATTATATTGTGCATTAGCATGTCCTTGATTAGCTGCTAATGTCCAAAACTTTACTGCTTTACTCAAGTCTTTTACCACTCCTTGTCCAGTACCATAGAAAATACCAAGACTGTTTTGTGCACCAGCATCTCCTTGCTTGGCTGCTAATGTATAAAACTCTACTGCTTTACTTAAGTCTTTTGCTACTCCTTCTCCATTATAATAGCAAGCGCCAAGATTATATTGTGCATTAGCATGTCCTTGATTAGCTGCTAATGTCCAAAACTTTACTGCTTTACTCAAGTCTTTTACCACTCCTTGTCCATTTGCATAGAGAGCACCAAGATTAGCTTGTGCATTAGCATGTCCTTGCTCAGCTGCTAATGTATAAACTCTACTGCTTTACTCAAGTCTTTTACTACTCTTTGTCCATTTCCATAGAGACCACCAAGATTATTTTGTGCATCAGCATTTCCTAGATTAGCTGCTAATATAAACATTTTTACCGCTTCCTCATAATTTTTTTATTGTAGAATCTGGCACCGCGGTTGTATCTGTCAATCGCACTAACCGTAATTGTCGTGCTTTTTGTTGTTGCTTGGGTTTTGTCACTGCTTTTAGTTGGAAGAGCGGATGGTTCAGTAGTTAGATCTGGAAATGAATATTCAGTAAGATGTGACCTAGCAAATTCAGGATCGGTTACAGTAATATCTGAGGCTGAGGGGTTGGCAAATGTTGCCGAATAGCCAGTTGTAAATTTTTTATCTTGTGTTGCCGCTCTAGATTGTATAAGTAAAGCACCAAATATAAGTTTTAATGACCACATTTTAAAATAAGTTAAGTTATAAGTTAAGTTATAAGTTAAGTTATAAGTTAATTATATCATATATATCAATGATTGTCAACCTATAGTCTTTATTATATTTAAATATTCTAAAACTTATCAAAAAATATCTTCATTCTATCAATGGCCTCTATTGTTCTTTTATCGTCATGAATTAAAGAGAATCTAACAAAGCCATCTCCTTTGCTGCCAAAGCTGCTACCTGGAGATAGAGCAACGCCCGTTTCTTTAATTAATTGATCGCAAAAATCAAAAGAGTTAATATCTTTAAATTTTTCTGGAATTTTTGCCCAAATAAACATGGTTGCCTTAGGTAAACTAACTTCCCAGCCCAGCTTATTTTTTAATTCCTTTTGCAAAAATACAGCTCTATTATAGTAAGTTTCTCGAGTTTGCTCAAGATATTTATCGGTTTTTTCACTCATTGCCGATATTGCTGCTAATTGCAATGGCATAAATGAGCCATAATCCAAATATGATTTTATTTTTCTAAGGGCCTCGATTAATTTTTTATTACCAGCGGCAAATCCAACTCTACAGCCAGCCATTGAGTAGCTTTTACTAGCAGAGCTAAATTCTATGGCAATATCTTTGGCATTTTCTACTTCTAATATCGAGTGAGGTCTATTTTCTTCACCAAAGTAAATTTCACAATAAGCTAAATCAGAAATTATATAAATTTTATGTCTTAAGCAAAATTCCACTAATTCTTCGTAAAATTTTAAGCTAACTGTCTGAGTCGTTGGGTTGCAGGGGAAGTTAACAATAACTGCCGCCGGTTTTGACTCTGAATTTTCAACATGATTCTTAAAATTCTTTAAAAATTTTGCTGGTGATGGGCTGTCAATGCTAATTGCTCTGCTTTTGGCTATTATAAAAGCAAAAGTATGTATTGGATAGCTTGGATTTGGTACAATGATATAATTTTCATGATTTGAAATTGCTGTAGCAAGGCTAGTTAAGCCTTCTTTAGCGCCAATTGTAACTAATGATTCGCTATTGTGATCAAGCGATACATGAAATCTATGTCGGTAATAATCCGATATGGCTTTTTTTAGTCTTTCCATACCTCCACTTACTGAATATCCATAAAGTTCTGGATCTTTTGTCAGCTCAACTAATTCATCAATTACATGTTGTGGAGGAGGTAGATCTGGATTGCCCATACCATAATCTATAACATCAATACCTCTATTTCTGGCATCAGTTTTTAATTGATCAATTTTAGCAAATATATAAGGTGGTAATATTTTGGTTAAGTGAAAATCATCCATTGTTTTTTATATTATTTTCAACATTTACTTCTAATATCTCCTTCGCTTTATGGCTAAGGTCAATGTTTAATTCTTTTAATTGCTTAGGATTAACATGGGCTGGTGCATCCATCATTAAATCCTGAGCCTTGCCATTCATTGGAAATGGAATAACTTCACGAATATTTGGTTCATTGGCAAGAAGCATAATAATTCTGTCAATACCAGGTGCAATGCCTCCATGAGGTGGTGCGCCAAATTTAAAGGCATTTAGCATTGCTCCAAATTCTTTTTCAACAATTTCCTTGCCATATCCAGCAATTTCAAAAGCCTTATACATAATTTCCGGCTTATGATTTCTGATGGCTCCAGATGATAATTCTACGCCATTACAAACTATGTCATATTGATAGGCTTTAATGGTGAGCGGATCTTGATTTTCCAGAGCCTCAGCGCCGCCTTGTGGCATTGAGAATGGATTGTGAGAGAAGTCGATTTTATTAGTTTCTTCATTAATTTCATACATAGGAAAATCAACAATCCAGCAGAATTTATAAATATCTTGATCTATTAAATTTAATTCATTTCCTAATTTGTCACGAACTAATCCTGCTATTTTTGCAGCTTCTTTTTTAGGTCCGCAAGAGAAGAAAACTGCATCACCATTTTCTAAATTAGCTGTATTTTTTAGATTATCCAAGCGATCTTGATCTAGTAATTTAGCAATTGGACCTTTTGCTACGCCATTTTCATCAAAAATAACATAAGCCAAGCCTTTGGCGCCATTTTCTTGGGCAAATCCTATGGTTTTGTCAAAGAAAGATCGAGCTTTTTCAGAGCATTTAGGAGCAGGAATTGCCCTAATTAAAGCTCCTTTTTTGATAGCACCAGCAAAAATACCAAATCCAGAATCTTTAAATATTTCAGTAGCGTCAGAAATTATGATAGGATTTCTTAAGTCAGGTTTGTCAGAGCCATATTTTAGCATTGCTTCATCATAGGGGATTTTCTCAAAATTACCCTTTACTACTGTTTTAGTGCCAAATTTCTCAAAAATATTTTTTAATATTGGCTCGGCTGCTGCAAAAATATCTTCCTGAGTAGCAAAGGCCATTTCCATATCTAATTGATAAAATTCTGGCGCTCTATCTGCTCTAAGATCTTCATCCCTAAAGCATGGTGCAATTTGAAAATATTTATCAAAACCAGATACCATCAATAATTGCTTAAATTGCTGAGGTGCTTGAGGTAAAGCATAGAATTTACCAGCATGTAATCGACTGGGAACTAGATAATCTCTTGCTCCTTCGGGAGATGATGCTGTTAAAATAGGTGTTTGTATCTCCATAAAATCCATTTTTTCCATTTCACTACGGATAAATGACATAACTTTGCTTCTTAGAATAATATTTTGATGCACATTTTGCCTTCTTAAATCTAGAAAGCGATATTTTAGCCTTAAATCTTCAGGATATTTTTCGTCATGATTATTGATTTGAAATGGAATTTGATTTGCCGCAGATTCTATATCTAATTTTGATATTTTAATTTCAATTTCTCCAGTGGGTATATTTTTATTTATAGCTTCTTTGTTTCTTGGTGATATTATTCCTTCAATTGTTATTACCGATTCTAATTTTATTGAAGATATTTTATCTAAATCTAAGTTGTCATTTTGTTCGTCAGTTTGTTCATCAATGACGATTTGTGTAATACCAAAATGATCTCTTAAATCGATAAAAATAAGACCTCCATGATCTCTTTTGGAATGAACCCAGCCAGAAAGCTTGGTTTGTTCATTGATATTTTGTATATTTAATTCTCCACAATTGTGAGTTCTATAAGTATGCATTAATTTTAAATTGCCGATTATTATTAGTAGGAGTCGTAAGAGTTGGTGCCAGAGTAATACATTCTATTACCGCAGATGTTAAAATTTGAATATTTCATTAAAAATAGCTCAAGTGCCCGTGGTTCCTTAAGGCATAATAGATAACAAGCTCCGTGAACTACCGGCATTACAACTAATAAATAAATAAAATTTTCCGTGATAATAAATATTAAAAGTGTAATTATTCCGTTAACGGCAGCAAAATTATAGGTAACACCAAGTAACATTGGGGGTCTAGTTAATCCTAAAAATAAAGAGTCGGTACCAATTGATCCTCCGGCCATACCTAAAATGTTATTTAAAAAGTTAATATTTAGTCAAAAAAATATTGACAAAATCTACTCATCATTATATAAACTCTTATTAAGAAAGTCAATATAATACCAAAATCCATCTTTAAAATGGGTTAAAATAATGAGTAATATAAAAAATATTTTGCTATATTCTTGTTCATTAAAGATAAAGACTTTGGTGCAAATGGAGCCTGATCTTTAATGTTCAAGGGTAATCTATATTGTAAAAATTATTAATTATAACTATATTTAAAATGTCCTTTTTATCAAAAAATTTAGCCAATATTAAGCCTTCACCTACAATTGCTGTCAGCACAAAAGCTGCAGAATTAAAAGCTCAAGGAAAAGACATTATTGGTCTTGGCATGGGAGAGCCAGATTTCGACACTCCAGATAATATTAAGGAAGCGGCAATTGCAGCAATTCATTCTGGTCAAACAAAATATACTGCTGTTGATGGTACGGCAGAATTAAAGAAAGCAATTATTGCTAAATTTTCTCGTGATAATAATTTAAATTATCAGCCAAATGAAATTACAGTTGGAACTGGTGCTAAGCAAGTGCTTTATAATGCTCTTATGGCCACTCTAAATGCGGGTGACGAAGTTATTATTCCTGCTCCTTACTGGGTTTCTTATCCTGATATGGTGCTTTTAGCTGGAGGAACTCCTGTAGTAGTTTCTGGTTCATCCCAGAATAATTTTAAAATTACTCCTGAAGCACTTGAAGAAAAAATTACCGATAAAACTAAATGGTTAATTTTGAATTCACCAAGCAATCCTACTGGATCATGTTACACGGCATCAGAGTTAAAAGATTTAGCAAAGATTTTATTAAAATATCCAAATGTCCATATAATGTCAGATGATATTTATGAACATTTATTGTTTGATGGTTTAAAATTTTCAACAATTGCTACTATTGAACCCTCTTTAAAAAGCAGAATCTTGATGATTAATGGAGTTTCCAAGGCTTACAGCATGACTGGCTGGAGAATTGGCTTTGCTGCTGGCGAAGCTTCTTTAATTAAAGCTATTGCTAAAATCCAATCTCAAAGCACTTCTAGTCCTTGTTCTATCAGTCAAGCTGCTTCTATTGAGGCTTTAAGTGGTACTCAAGATTATTTAGTAAAGAATGCTGAAATTTTTCAAGAAAGAAGAGATATGGTAGTCAATATGTTAAATAATATTGAAGGGATTGAGTGCAATATTCCAAATGGTGCATTTTATGTGTTCCCATCCTGCCAAGAGCTCTTTGGTAGAAAAACAAAATCTGGTCAAATTATCAATAGCTGCACTGATTTTGCTACTTATTTATTAGAAGAGGCATTGGTTGCAGTTGTTCCTGGTATAGCTTTTGGTGCCCCTGGTTTTTTTAGGGTTTCCTATGCTGCTTCGACTGATTTCTTGTCAAATGCAATGCAAAGAATTGAGAAGGCTTGCAATGCTCTTGAGATTAATAATACACAATCTATTACAGCATAAATGTTATTGGCAATTGACATTGGAAATACTAATATAGTTTTAGCATTATTTCAAAATGACGAAATAATACATCAATATAGAATTGATAGCGATTCCAATAAAGGTCACTCGTCATACGCAATAGATTTAGTCGAACTATTTCTAAATAGCCATATTGATTGCTTAGAAATTTCCGATATTATTGTTGCTTCTGTTGTGCCCGATCTAACAAATACCATTAGGTTGGCATTTAGAGAATTTTGCAATGCTAGATATATTAATTTAGCTCAAGAAAAAAAAGCGATGAGCATGAAGATTAATCTGGTAAAAAAAAGAGAAGTAGGTATAGATAGGCTGATAAATTCTAAAATAGCTTATAAAAAATTTGGCGGAGATCTAATGATTATAGATTTTGGCACTGCTACAACTTTCGATGTTGTTGGTGGTGAGGGTGAATATTTAGGAGGGGTAATTTCTCCCGGTGTTAATTTATCCATTAGGGCTCTACATGAAGAAACAGCAAAATTGCCAAACATCACCCTTTCAAAGCAAGAGAACGTTATTGGTAAAAGTACCAAAGAGGCCATGAATTCAGGAATTTATTTTGGTTATATTTCTCTGGTTGAAGGCTTAATTTTAAGAATTAAAAATGAATATAAAAAAGACATGAAAATAATATTAACAGGTGGTTTATCTTCCTTATTTGGCGGTGAGTTAGAAAATATAGATCATATTGAGCCAGATTTAACTATTGATGGAATAAAATTTATATTCGATGATTATTTTCTAAAAAATGCCGCTCAACAAAAAATGCAAGGCTAACAAATTATGAATATAAATCTTAAAGAACATAAAGAAAATCTTTTATTTACCCCACTTGGTGGTGCCAGTGAAATTGGTATGAATGTCAATCTTTACCATCTTGATGGTAAATGGCTAATGATAGATCTAGGGCTTGGTTTTGCTAGTCAAGTGCCAGGTGTTGATATGCTAGCTCCTGATATTTCCTTTATTAAAGCTCATAAGAAGAATTTAGTTGGCTTGGTTATCACTCACATTCACGAGGATCACTTAGGGGCGGTACAGCATCTTTGGCAAGAATTAGAGATGCCAATTTATACTTCGCGACTAACAGCTAATTTCCTACGTTCTAAATTAGAGGAATATCCATTTGCACGCGATGTTAAAATTATTGAGATTGATCCTAAAAAGGAATTAGAATTAGCCCCTTTTACTCTTGAATTTATTGGTTTAACGCATTCTGTGCCAGAAATGAATGCTATCATGATTAAAACTAGGCACGGTAATGTCTTTCATAGTGGAGATTGGAAATTTGATCCAGATCCAGTAGTTGGAAAAGTATCAGAGAAGGAAAAAATTAAAGAATATGGTGATAAAGGTGAAATAATGGCTTTAATTTGTGATTCTACCAACGCCATGAGCCCAGGAAGATCAAGGTCAGAAGGGGAATTATATGAAAGTCTCAAAGAATTAGTGGCAAAAGCAAAGCAAAGAGTTGCAGTTACTACATTTGCCTCCAATTTAGCTAGAATTCAAACAATTAGTCAAGTCGCTAAAGATTGTGGCAGAAAAGTAGTTTTAGCTGGCTTCTCCATTAGAAGATTAATGGATGTTGGTAAAAAATCAGGCTATTTTAATGATTTACCTGAATTTATTTCTGATAAAGAGGTTAATTTGTATAAACCAAATGAGGTCTTAATTATTTCTACCGGTTGTCAGGGTGAGCCTTTGGCTTCAACCATGAAAATCGCCACTGATAATCATCGTTTTATTAAATTTGGCAAAGGAGATACCGTAATTTTCTCTTCTAAAATTATTCCAGGTAACGAGAAATCAATATTTAATCTTTTTAATCTTTTTGCTCGTAAGCAAGTTGAGGTAATTACTGAAAAAGATCATTTTGTTCATGTTTCCGGTCACCCTAATCAGGGTGAGCTAGAGGAAATGTATGAACTGGCTAGGCCTCAAATAGCAATCCCAGTTCATGGCGAATTTGTTCATATTAAAAGACATTGTGAAATCGCTCGAAATTCCGGGGTAAAGAAAGTCGTAGAAATTTCTAATGGCTTAGTAATAAAATTAGATAAAAATGGAGCAGAAGATGTTGGTTTCGTGCCAAGTGGCTATTTTGGAGTTGATGGTCTTCAATTAATACCAATTGATGGCGATATCATTAGATCTCGTCGCAAAATTTCTGTTGCTGGAGTTGTAACGGCTTCAATAATTATTAATAGTCAAGGTGAGCTATTGTCACATCCTGAAATATTATCTGTTGGCGCTTATGATTTTGATAAAGATAAGTTAGCATTTGAGATGCTGGAAAGAGAGGTTGTTAAAGCAACTAGCTCTGCCGCTAAGAGTCTTGGAATTAATAAAAAGAAGGGCATTATTTTTGGAAAGAAGAAAAACAGCAAATCATTCCCAGAATCCAAGATAAAGAATGCAATGGAGCAATCAATTCGAACAATGACAAATAGATTCTTTAAAGATATTTTTGGTAAAAGGCCAGTTTTGCAAATTATAGTACAAATTATTTAAATTTATTTTGAATAAAATGAAAAAGAAGATAGCAATCTTTGGTTCAACGGGTAGCATTGGCAAAAATACATTAAATGTTATTGCAAATAATCCAGATTCCTATGAAGTCACTGCTCTTATTGCTAACAATAATGCTAAAACCTTAATAGAGCAAGCCAAATCAACTAAACCTAAATTTGCCGTTATTGCCAATTCTGCACTCTATGATGAGGTTACTGATGGTTTAAAAGAATTTCCACAAATTAAAATATTATCCGGAATCGAATCAGTTAATGAAATAGCAAAAATCAAATGCGATTTATTCATTTCTGCCATTGTGGGAATGCAGGCTTTAGAGCCAACAATAAACGCTATTAGGGCTGGATCTAATATTGGCTTAGCCAATAAAGAGTGCTTAGTGGCGGCTGGAGATGTCATGCTAAAAGAAGCGGCAGAAAATAATGTTAAATTAATCCCGATTGATTCAGAGCATAATGCAATTTTTCAGATATTTGAGCATAAAAATATTGCCAATATTAATGACATAACCTTAACCGCATCTGGAGGGCCGTTCTTTCGCTTAAAGCCAGAAGAAATGCATAATATTACCAAAGAGCAGGCCATAAAACATCCTAAATGGTCAATGGGAGCAAAAATCTCAGTTGATAGCGCTACTATGATGAATAAAGCTTTGGAAATTATAGAGGCTTACCGTTTATTTCCTGTTTCTTTTGAAAAAATTAAAGTAGTTATTCATCCTGAGTCAATAATTCACGGCTTGGTTAATTATAATGATGGTTCAACTTTGGCAATGATGAGTTTGCCTGATATGCAGGTGCCAATCTCTTACGCTATTGGCTACCCTAAAAGAATTAAAATCAAACATAAGAATTTAGATTTAGCTAAAATTGGTACTTTAAATTTTTATGAAGCTGATGAAAATAAATTTCCCTCTTTAAAATTAGCTAGAGATGTTTTAGAAATTGGAAAAAATGCTCCATGTATCTTAAATGCAGCGAATGAAGTTGCTGTATCAAGATTCTTAAAGGATGAAATAGCATTTACGGACATTGTTAAAATAAATATAGAAGTTTTAAAAACAATGAATTACAATAATATTAATTCTCTGGAAGATGTATTATTGTTTGATAAAGAAGCTAGATCAATAGCTCATAATTTACTTAAAGGAAATAATGGAATTACTATCTCTAATTAGTCACAATTTAATATCTTTTATCGTAATTCTCTCGGTAATTGTTTTTATTCATGAATTTGGACATTATTTTGTAGCACGAAAATGTGGTGTTAAAATTGATGAATTTGCTATTGGCTTTGGCAAAGAGCTCATTGGTTTTAATGATAAAAATGGTACCAGGTGGAAATTTTGTCTATTGCCATTTGGTGGTTATGTTAAAATGTTTGGTGATCGAAATCCGGCATCGATAGTTGATAAAGACAAGATTAAGAAAATGACCGCCGCAGAAAAAAAAGTTTCCTTCTATTATCAAAATGTCTATAAGAGAATGGCTATTGTTTTAGCAGGACCTATGGCAAATTTTATTTTAGCTGTTCTGCTTTTAACAATTATTTTCCGTGTGCAGGGTATGACTGTGGTTTTACCAATAGTTGATGATTTAGTTGAAACTGGTGCCGCTAAAGAAGCTGGACTTAAGATTGGTGATAAAATCACTAAAATAAATAATAAGAAAATTAAGAATTTCTCTGAATTGCAGCAAATAGTATCAATTTCTGCCGATGAAGAGTTAGAGATTTTTATTCAAAGAAATAATAAAGAATTATCTTTTAATGTTACGCCAAAATCATTAACTTCTAAAGATTTCTTTGGCAATGAAGTTAAGATTGGCATGATTGGAGTTCAGTCTGGGCAATATGAATATACTAAGCTTGGAACATTTGATTCATTTACTAGGGCCAATATTGAAACTTATAATATTTCTACTGCAGTTTTGGGGGCTTTACGTGATCTGATAATTGGAAAAAGAAGTATCAAGGAGCTTGGCGGTCCTGTTAAAATAGCCCAATATTCAGGAAAATCAGTTTCAATGGGGATTATGGTGGTTATATGGTTCATAGCTATGATTTCCATTAATTTAGGAGTTCTTAATCTACTTCCCTTACCGATCTTAGATGGAGGGCATTTTTTATATTATGTAATTGAAGCCATGAAAGGTAAGCCTTTATCAGAGAAATCACAGCAGCTTGGCTTTCAATTTGGCTTTGCTATTGTTTTAACCTTAATGCTTTTTACCACCTATAATGATATTATGGGTCTTTTTAACTAATTATATTAAAAATTACTATGACTGACATTGTAAATCAAGAAACCGCAGATCAATTAAAAAGATACATTTCTTCCATTGAGAATTATGAAGCAGAAAAGAAAGAAATTTCAGAAAGACTTAAAGAAGTTTATGATGAAGCAAAATCTGCTGGATTCGACCTAAAAACTATTCGCCAAATTGTTAAGATTAGAAAATCAGATCAAGATACATTAGAAGAGCAAGAATATTTACTAGAAACCTATAAAGAAGCTCTAGGTATGGTTTCTAAAGAGCCAGAAACCCTAATTGAAGAATTAGCTCAAGGTTAATTTATATTTTTAGGATTTTTAAAAAAAAGATAGCAGGGGGTGAGCAATGTCAAAAAGGAGTGGTTTAATCATCGCGCCCCCCACTAATACAAGTATAACATATTTTTAAGTCCATGTCAAGCTTTTGGTATTATACCAAATCCCATCTTTAAAATGGTTATAAATAATCTAACTTCATATTTTTTGCTAAAAATCTATAAAAAGCCTCGTAAAATATGAGCATATTATAGTTCTAAATTTCACAATTTTTTGTCACAATATGGGTATATTACAACAAAAAACTATAAAATTTTTCTCAAAATAAAACTACTTTAATCATATAAAGGTCTTTTAACGTTAAGTTCTCTTTTTTAATGAATGATGTAGTAATGCTAAAATCCATTTATAAATTATAATAATTAAATAGATTTATCTTTTATCTTTTTTGCTCTGAGCTATCAGATTGCTTAGAAGGCTTATCTGATCCTACTTCTACTGAATGTGGTGATGATTTAGGTTTTTGATTCCATCTTTCTTCTATTACTTTAGCTACTTTTTCGCTGTTTGCATAATCTAGCAGTGTCTTTTTGGTTTCTGGGTCATTAATATTTGCAGATTCAATATAATTTATTAGTACTGCTACTGCATTAGATTTATAAAGCAATGCAGATTGAGCAACTAATACAGGAATAAATAAATCAATTGATTCAGTGTTTCCTTTATCATAAAGTATTTTAAGTAAATTATTCTCTTCAGAATTTTCTATAGTAAATAGATTAATAGGATAATTTGGATTACTGGATATCTCTTCCATGATTTGATTAAATTTTCTTTTATCTTTGGATGCATATTCAGCTAAAAATTCTGGATCAACTTCTAAGTATTCTACGTTTTTTTCTTCGTGTTTAATCTGAGCTCTAAGATTTATTATATTATCTTTTATTTGTTGCCTAATTCTATCATTTTCTTCTATTTCTTCTATTTTCAGTAATGATTCTTCTAATACTTTTTTCACCGCCCTGATTGCTCCTGTGGTAAGACGTGCATTATGTACACCTATTTTATCAATTCTGTCAATTTCACTAAATAAATCATCAATATTTTGATATGGAAGTAAAAAATATTTTTCTATAATAGGTTCTCTAAGATTATTTTTTATAAAATCCCTTTCTTGTGGAGGGCTATTCAAATAGCTTATTATAATATTGGCAAAGATTGTATTTGCCTCATCGATTCCTCCTTTCATTAATAAGATATCGGATAAAGATTGATCATTGAGGAATGGGTCAATGGTTTTTAATAGCAATGCAATTTGTTCTTTGAGATCAATTTTTTTTACATTTTTGTTCACAGGTTTTTTTGGATCAGTTTTTTCTTCAAGAGTTTTAATTCTTGATTGTATTTCTTGTAATGCTTTTTCAGCTCCAGCTACTGTTATAAATCTTTCTTTAATATTGATCAGTTCTTCATATTGCTTTAATCTAATTTTTAAGTTACTTAATTCTTGAATATTTTTATCAAATATTTTTATTGCGCCAGTAATTGCATTTATCTTTTTTATATAAGGATCTAGATCGGAAAGCCCTTTTCTTAAAAAAGGAATTTTCTCTTCTAAGTCAATGCCAAAGTTACCATTTTTTAATAAACTACCAAGTGCCTCACCTTCACTTTTTTCAGCTTCTTGTTGTAAAATATTCATTCTATTTCTATTTAGATGTAGTAAATTAGTAATATGTTCTTTTTCTTCGCCTGCTATATCTGGCCTTGAATTAATTATTTTTTTCAAATAATTTCTTTTTTCTGATAATTGTTGTTTTAGAGATTCTCTTGGAAAAGTTGCATTTTCTGATTCCAGCGAACTGACTCTATTTTTAATTTCTTGGATTCTAGATTGAAGAGTATCATTATTTGGGTTATGATAATATTGAAGATCTCTCTCATTTTTACTAAATGTTTCTTCAAGGCGCTCAAGTCTTTCTTCCTGGTTATCACCAAGCTGATTGTTATAGTAAGTGATTTTTTGTTCACATAAAGCAATTTTTTTTCTAAGCTCAATACTTTTTTCTTGATATGATGTAGTAACTTTTTCGCATTCCTGTATCTTGAGCCTTATACTCAGCATCTCTGATTCTTCTTCTAATTGAAGCAGTCTTGAATTAAGTTCAGTACTTGCCATTAAAAGTCGCTTTATTCGATCTTGGCATTCAAAATATTCATCACGAGATTGACGGGATAGTATATTATATTGGCGTATTTTCTTTCTTTTTTGATATATTTCATTTATTTCCTCTTTTATATCCTCATTGTTAGATTTTAAATAATTGGGATGATTAAGAAATCCTTTTATTCTTCCGGTCCTTCTTCTTAAGAGATCTAATTCATGAAATTTTTCTTCTGGCTCTGATACACTTATGTCCACCTCATCTCTTGAATCTGGAATCTCAGTCTTAAAATTTACTCCTTCTTCTGATTCCGATGAGCTGTTTATGTCCGCCTCATCTCCTGAGTCTAGAATCTCAGACTCAAAATTTATTTCTTCTGTTGTTTCGCTTAATTCATTAGCTGTAATTTCATCTAAAGCTGTAGAGCTTTCTGGTTTATTTCCCTTATTATCTTTGGACATTTTTATGAATATCATTTATTATTTTAACCCATTTTAAAGATGGGTTTTGTATAATGCAATTATATCATATTTTCTATGCAATGTCAAATTTAGGATCAACAAAGAGTTTGCAAATGTTATTTATAAAGATCTCCCTTACAAGTGAATTATGCCAAGCCCCACCTTTAATGAGTGATATAACAAAATATTTTTTAGATAAAAATTATAAAAAACGAATCATCAGTATGTTCATACTTACGCGAGGCTTTTTATAATTTTAATCAAAAAATATGAAGTTAGATTATTTATTATTTTAACCCTTTTTAAAGTTGGGATTTGGTATTATTAAGTGCCAATTATATGGAATTTTCTTGATTGACTATCGGCTTAAGATTTAATGCTGGAATGTTATACTTAAACACCTTTGGTTTTATTATAGGTGATGTTTTTGGAATTTGATGATGCATAATATTTTCTGCCATTTCTTCATATAAAGGATTATATGAAGAAATAATTCTTGCCACATCTTTTGGGATATTTGTAATTGAGTTCATGATATCGTTAGTAGAATCTTTTATTTCCATAGATTGTGATAATTTATGATAGAATGCTGGGTTTTCTTCCAAATATCTTTTCATAAAGACTTTTCCAGTTATTCTGGGGTCAGGTTCTGCAGGGCGTTTTTCATCTTGGAGAGAAGTTACCCTTTTTTCTTCTGCTTGATTTATTTTCTTTGCTATTTTAGCAAATTCATCCATTATGCTATCGATTAACGACTTCTTTTGGTTATTATTCAATAAATCAAAAATATTTATAATTCTATCTCCTCCTATTACAATTAGTAGTTTTGATGCTTCCTTATAATTTTCTTGTGTTACTGCTGCATTAAGAGTTTTTTCTTTCTCGTTAAGGATTGCTTGATTTTCCTTTCTCGAGTTTTCGGATAATTGATTTATAGGATAATTTAATAACTTGTCTATGGTTCTTATTTGATCTGTAAAGAAAAAGAACTCATCTATTGTCGTATTAGGCTTTGCATAAGAATCAATATCAAGCACAATATTATAGCTTGTCATTTTAAGATATTGGCTCAATATTACATCTTGAGAATTTGTTCCATTTTTATTTTTTTGTTCTATTTCTGATAAATATTTTATAATATTATAATGTCCTCGACTATCAATGACATCATAACATGGCGGAAGTATACGGCGGGCCTTGTGATATAGTTCTTCCGTAATTTCAATAATCTTTTCGTTGCTACTATTATTTTCTATTGCTTCATTAATTATTTCTTGAAAAATTTCAAGAACCTTATTTTTACTAACCCTTGCTATCTGTAAGTTTCTTATTTGATCAATTATATTATTTACCTTTTTTCCCCTACTCATGATTTCTGATTATTAATTATAATATCAATGATATTTGGATTAGTTAAAGTGCTTAAATCGCCCAAATTATTATAATCTTTATTGGCAATTTTTCTAATAATTCGTCGCATTATCTTTCCCGAGCGTGTTTTTGGTAAATCGGGAACAAAATGGATAATTTTTGGAGTTGCAATTGGTCCTATTTCCTTTCTAACAATTTGCTTTAATTCAGATATTAAATCTTCCTCTGATTTATCAATATTTTTATTTAAAATAACAAAAGCATATATTGCCTCACCTTTAATTTCATCAGGAAAGCCAACAATTGCAGATTCACAAACATTTTCATGTTTATTTAATGCTGCCTCTACTTCTGCTGTGCCAATTCTATGTCCTGAAACATTTAAAACATCATCAACTCTGCCAGTTATACGAAAATAATCATCTTCGTCTCTTTTAGCGCCATCTCCGGTAAAATAATATCCAGGAAATTGACTAAAATAAGTTTCAATGAATCTTTGATGATTGCCAAATATAGTTCTAGCTTGACCTGGCCAGGAATCTTTAATGCATAAATTGCCTTGAGATTCTCCTAATAATTCTTGATTATCCTTATTTAATATAGCTGGATTAACTCCAAAAAATGGCAAAGTTGCACAAGATGGTTTAGTTTTGATATTATTTGGTATTGGCGTTATCATATGGCCGCCAGTTTCTGTTTGCCACCAAGTATCAACAATGCAGCATTTATTTTTACCTATTTTTTCATTATACCAATGCCATGCTTCAGGATTTATCGGCTCACCAACTGTTCCAAGGATTCTTAAGGAATCCCGAGAGCTATTTTCTAGATATTTATCACCCTCTTTCATAAGTGCTCTAATGGCTGTTGGTGCTGTATAAAAAATATTAACATTATGCTTATCAATTGCCTGCCAGAAGCGTGAAGCGTCAGGATATGTTGGTACGCCCTCAAACATTAAGGTAGTGGCGCCATTGGCAAGTGGACCATAAATAACATAGCTATGGCCGGTAATCCAGCCAATATCAGCGCTGCACCAATAAATTTCCCCTTCTCTATAGTCAAAGGTAGTTTTAAATGTAAGGGCACTATAAAGCAAATAGCCTGCACTGCTATGCTGCAGTCCTTTTGGCGTACCAGTTGAGCCAGAAGTATATAAAATAAATAATGGATCTTCGGCATTTATATCTGCTGTTATTTTATGTTCTTTTGCTGACTTTTCTCTTTCTTCATGATACCAAATATCATTTGCATTGAAATCTATATCAGAATTAGTGTTTTTAACAATTAAAGTTTTTATTTTGTTAGAATTTATGCTAAAAGCTTCGTCAACATTGGCTTTTAATGGTATATTTTTACCGCCTCTTCTTGATTCATCTGCTGTAATTACTAGTTTTGGAGAGCAGTTCTTTATGCGATCTGCTAATGCTTTAGCGCTGAATCCGCCAAAGACAATACTATGAACCGCTCCAATCCTGGCAATTGCCAACATTGCATAAGCAGCCTCTGGTATCATTGGCATATAAATTACCACATTATCACCTTTTTTAATATTATTTTGTTCTAAAATATTAGCAAATCTTGATACTTCTTCTAGTAATTCATTATAGCTAATTTTTTTAGAGTCAGACGGATTATCGCCCTCCCAAATTATTGCAATATTATCGCCCTTGCCATTCTCAACATGACGATCAACGCAGTTATAACAAACATTTAACTTGCCATCTTCAAACCATTTAATCTTGACATCATCTTTAAAGGAGCTATTTTTAATAATTGTTGGTTCTTTTTGCCAATCTAGGATTTCTGCTTGTCTTTTCCAGAATTTATCAGGATTATTTATTGATTCTTGATAATTTTCTTGATACCAAGCGGATGGAGTAAAAATATTTGATTTTTCTGCTTTCATAAATTTATTAATTTGTTAGAATAGTCAGTAAATTTAATGCCAAATCCCATTCTTTAATGAATGATATAACAAAATATTTTTTAGATAAAAATTATAAAATAGAGTCGTCACATGTTCATATTTCATAATATTTTTCATGGGCTTTTTATGATTTTAATCAAAAAATATAAAGTTAGATTATTTATTATTTTAACCCATTTTAAAGATGGGAAAATTATATAAGTATTAGACGATAATTACAAGTAATTAATGACAAGAAGTAATAATTTATCAATCTATATTCATTATCCATTTTGCAAATCCAAATGCCCATATTGTGATTTTAATTCTCACATTGCTAAAAATGTAGATGAGGATGATTTTGCACGGGCATATTTAAAGGAAATAGATTATTTTGCTAAGAAACTATCAAATAGAACTATAAAAACTATATTTTTTGGTGGTGGAACTCCTTCTTTAATGCCAATTAGTCTGATAGATAAGATTTTGGCAAAAATTTCTTCCATTTGGCAAGTGGATAATGATGTGGAAATAACTCTTGAAGCTAATCCAACCTCTTTTGAGGCTAGTAAATTTCAGGATTTTAGATCGTCAGGAATCAATCGTTTATCAATCGGAATTCAGTCTTTAAATGATAAAGATTTACAATTTTTAGGCAGAAATCATAGTGCCAATGAAGCTATAAATACCATTAAATCAGTAAGTAAAATATTTAATAATTATTCTTTTGATTTAATTTATGCGCGACCAAAGCAAACACTTAAAGATTGGCAAAAAGAATTAAAGCAAGCTATCGATTTATCGGCAAATCACCTTTCTTTATATCAATTAACTATAGAAAAGGGTACTAAATTCTATAAAATGCACCAAGATAAGGATTTTCAAATGCCAAAAGATGATCTGGCAGCAGATTTTTATGATTTAACTAATAATATTACTCAAGAAAATCATCTTAATCTCTATGAGATATCAAATTATGCTAAAAAAGATAAGGAATGTCAGCATAATTTAAATTATTGGTTATCTGGCGATTATTTAGGATTAGGAGCCGGGGCTCACAGTAGATTATATTTTGATGATAGCTCAAAAAAACGTTCTTATGTTATGAATTATCACGATCCTAAAAAATGGCAAAATAATATTCTTAGCCAATATAATGCTATTCAAAATATTGGCTTTTTAAGTAAAGAAGAATTACTGGAAGAGCTTGTTATGATGGGATTAAGGCTGGATATGGGTATGGATAATGACATTTTTCAGCATCATTTTTCTAAAAAATATCAAGATTTGCTTAATTTAAAAGAAATAAAGAAATTATCAGATCTGGGGTTAATTGATTTTAATGAAAATAACATTAAGATTAGTAAAAAAGGGAGAATTTTAACTAATAATATTATTTCCAAAATTCTGTGAAAGATAGGTTAATAAAAATTATAGCTAAATCGTCGGATTCATCAGGGGTTTACCAATTCTTGGATATAAACAAGAAGACTCTTTATGTTGGTAAGGCAAAGAATTTAAAAAAGCGTTTAATTAGTTATAGTAAAGATAAAAGCTTAAGCACCAGAATTAGAAAGATGATCAGCCTAGCTGAAGATATTCAAATCATTCAAACATTAACCGAAAATGAAGCTCTCTTACTTGAATGTAATTTAATAAAAAAACTAATGCCGCGCTATAATATTCTCCTGCGTGATGGTAAAACTTTTCCTTATATTGAAATTAGTGATGATGAATTTCCTAGGATTTCTAAATATCGCGGCAAAAGAAATAATCAAAGCAACTATTTTGGACCTTTTGCCAATGGCTTTTATGTTGATAAAATAATTAATATTCTTAAAAAAAGTTTCTTGCTTAGAAATTGTTCTAATAATGAGTTTAAGAGCCGAAAAAAGCCTTGCTTAGAATATCAGATCAAGAAATGTAGCGCCCCTTGTGTTAAATTAGTCAGTAAAGAGCAATATCAAGAGTTAATCAAAGATGCTATTGGCTTTTTATCAGGAAAAAATCAAGAAATACAGGATAGTTTAGCAAAAAAAATGACTAATTTTAGCAAGAATTTTGATTATGAAAAAGCGGCAATTATTCGCGACAGAATTACGGCAATTGCCAATATTCAAAATAAACAAAATATTAATATTGTTAAATTAGAGGATAGTGACGTTATTTGCTTGGATCGCAAAAATGATTTGGCAATTATCTATATTTCATTTTATAGATCCGGCAATAATTATGGTGCAAAACCTTATTTTATTAAAATAAATGAAGATGATTCCGACTCTGATATTGTCACTAATTTTATCTCACAATTTTATCTAAATGAAATAGTTCCAAAAAATATTATCTTAAGCGATAATATTGAGGATATTGATTTAATTCAAGGTTTTTTAACAAATTTATCTCGAAATGACAGTAAAATTAATATTTTTATTCCTAAAAAAGGCTATAGATTTGATTTAATTCAAGATTATTTAAAAATTGCCAATCAGGAATTGCAACATAAAATCAATCAAAATATGAATAATAAACAAAGATTGATCGAGATAAAAAATATTTTTAATTTAGAAAAAATACCTGAAATAATTGAAGTTTACGATAATAGCCATATTAGCGGTAATTTTAAAGTTGGAGCTATGATTTGTTTTGGTAAAGATGGTTTTATTAAAAATAATTATCGAAAATTTAACATCGAAAGTAATCAAATAAAAGATGATACAGCTATGATGAAACATGTTTTGATGCGCAGATTTAAGAGATTAAAAAATGACAAAAATAGTATAAAGCCAGATTTAATTATTTTAGATGGTGGAAAGGGGCAATTAAGTGCCGCTAAAGAGGTATTTCATCAGTTGAATATCGATAATCAAGATTATATTGGCATTTCCAAGGGTCCCAAAAGAAATGCTGGGGAGGAATATTTTCATCAAGAAGATAAGGAAAGCTTTACCTTGAAAAAGGATGATCCGGCAATGTATTTCTTGCAAAATTTAAGAGACGAAGCTCATCGTTTTGCCATTTCTTTTCATCGGCAAAAAAGACAAAAATCAGTCACCAAGTCAGCCTTGGAAGATATTGCTGGCATAGGAGCTGCTCGCAAAAAATTACTTTTAAATAAATTTGGCTCTATTGAGGCTATTAAGAATGCTTCTATTTCTGATCTTTGTCGCATTAAGGGGGTGGGAAAATCTTTGGCAAAAAAAATGAAACTATATCAAAATTAGTCTTTACAGTAATTAAAAAATATTTTCTTGATTAATTTACAAAAGTGTTATTATATCTTTCATGAAAGAATGAGATTTGGTATTATACCAATTCCCATCTTTAATGAATGATATAACAAAATATTTTTATGGGAAAATTGTTAAAAAACGAGTTGCAATATATTCATAATTTATGTCTTTAACATACTCTAAAATGCTTGAAATTGGCACAAAGTTACCTGATTTTGAGCTTGTAAACACCATTAATCATAAAATTTTTAATTCCAAAGATCTATCTCAAGGTAAAGGCAAAATAATTATGTTTATTTGCAATCATTGCCCTTATGTTGTGCATTATCATGAGCAAATTATTGCAATCTCAAATAAATATAGAAATGATCTAGATTTTATTGCTATTAGTTCAAATGACGCCGCAACATATCCTCAGGATAGCCCAGAAAGAATGAGGGAATTAGCAATTAAGTTAAACTTCAATTTCCCTTATTTGTATGATGAAGCCCAGGATGTTGCCAAGAAATATCAGGCAGCATGTACCCCAGAATTTTATCTATTTAATAAGGATGATAAACTTATTTATCGGGGTAGAATGGATGATTCATCACCTGATAATGGCAGGGAAGCTAATGGTTTAGAGCTTTTAGGGGCTATAGATAATTTTATCTCCAATGGAGATATATTAGTTCAGCAATATCCTTCAATGGGCTGTAATATTAAGTAGAAATAACATCATGTCAAATATTGTTAAATTATCAAATCGTCAGTTAATTTCTATCAATGGAAAAGACTACCTTTCTTTTTTACAGGGATTAATTTCAAATGATATTTTTAAAATCAATGATAATAAGTTGATTTATACTTTAATGTTGAATCCCCAAGGTAGGTTCTTATATGAGTTTTTTATTTTTAAATATAAAGACGGTTTAATTTTAGATGTTGATGCAAATTATATTGATGAAATACTTAAAAAATTATCTTTTTATAAGTTAAGTAGTGAGGTAAATTTAGCAAAAATAGATGGTCTTGAGGTATTTTTTAGTGATTCTGATTTAAATAATAACAATATTGAATTTAATTTTAATGATCCGCGTCAAGAAGAATTTGGTTGTAGATTTTATTTAGAAAATTCTTCTGATATCAAAAAATTAGATTCTACCATTCAAAATATAGATTTTTATCATAAATTACGTCATAATAATTTAATAATTGATGAAAATGATCTAGATTCTAATAAATCATTAATAGTGGAATATGGCTTTGATAAATTTAATGCCATTGATTACCAAAAAGGCTGCTATGTTGGTCAAGAGGTAGTAGCCAGAGTCCATTACAAAGGCAAGGTCAGAAAAAAAATATTTTTAATTGAGGTTGATAATTTAGATAAAGTTGAAAAATATAGTGAAATTACTTGCGACAATAAAAATCATGGTATAATATTATCATCATTATTTATTGATAATAAGTTGCAAGCTCTGGCTTTGATCAAAAATATTGACGCTTCTGATAATGTTATTAATCTTAATAATTTTAGTTTAGAAGTGAGTGGCTGTAAAATAACAATAAAAAAGTAAAATGCAGATCTATTTACCAATTGCAGAAATTCCAGTTAATATAATTTTAATACTCTCTCTAGGGCTTTTAACGGGTATTTTAGCGGGTATTTTTGGTATTGGTGGTGGTTTTTTGGCAACCCCTTTATTGATGTTTATTGGCATTACTCCAGCTATTGCTGTTGCAACCTCAGCTAATCAAATTACAGCATCTTCAATTTCTGGTCTTTTGCCTCATTTAAAAAAAGGAGGTGTCGATATTAAGATGGGACTAGTGCTGATAGCAGGTGGTTTGTTGGGTTCTTTGATCGGGGTGGGTATTTTTAGTATTTTACAACATATTGGTCAAATTGATCTTGTCGTATCGTTAATATATGTTATATTTCTTGGCGTCATTGGGTTCTTAATGTTTTTTGATAGTTTAAAAATTATTCTTCGAACTAAATTTAATATAGATATTGATAGGAAAAAGAAAGGTAAAATCGGCTTTATGGCTCGTCTTATTAGAAAATCAGCTAAATTACCATTTAAAACTTATTTTCCTAAATCTGACATAACAACAAGTATTTTAGCGCCATTAACTCTGGGTCTTATTGTTGGAATATTGGTTTCAATTATGGGTATAGGAGGTGGTTTTATTATGATACCAGCAATGGTTTATATTCTTAAAATGCCTTCCAATGTTATTGTTGGAACTTCTTTGCTTCAAATATCTTTCATTGCAGGAAATGTTACTTTTTTACAAGCATATGGTAATCACAATGTTGATATAGTTCTTGCAGCTTTAATGATACTTGGTTCTGTTATAGGGGCACAAATTGGCACCAGATTAGGATATAAAATAGATGCTAATAGTCTTAAGTCTTTGCTTTCAATAATGATTCTGGCAGTTTGCTTCAAGATGTTAGCTGGTTTATTTGTTGACCCTGTTAGC
Organism: uncultured Rickettsiales bacterium; assembly: GCA_905478245.1. GTDB lineage: Bacteria > Pseudomonadota > Alphaproteobacteria > Rickettsiales > UBA1997 > CAJQHT01. The sequence goes on from CAJQHT010000008.1 coordinate 36,272, forward strand.
TTATATAATATCGAACTTCTAAAATAGAATTAATTTATGTTAAATACTAATTTTTTGCGAGTTTTAGTTTTATTAACAATATTATTCCTGAAATCTAATTATTCTTATGCGAGGCCAATCATTTCCGGCATTTCAACTAATGAAATAAATATAGATAGTAATTTTAATGGTCAAAAAATCTTGCTTTTTGGCGCCAGGGGTGACGTTGGAGATATTGCAATTGTTATTAGGGGCCCAAAGAAAGATTATATAGTTAACAAGAAATCAGAGGTGCTAGGCATATGGCATAATAAAAAAAGAATCAGATTTAACGATGTTTATAGCTATTATGCTTTTTTTGCCACTAGTGACGATTTGCATAATAAAAAATTATTAAAGAAACTACAAATCGGCAAGGAGAATATTGATATCGAATCTAGCAAGCAGCAGGATGTTTTAGCGGAATCAGGTTTTAGGTTGCAATTAATAGATAAATTGTCTGAAAATGATCTATATCTAGAAAATTTTGAGGAGATTAATTTTTTAGATGAGACTTTATTTAAGGTTATGCTAGAATTTCCAAAGAATATTGCAAGAGGAGATTATTTGGTTGAGATTTATTTGATTGACGATGGAAATCTAACGGCATTTCAATCAATACCAATATATGTTTATCAAGTTGGCTTTAGTGCAAAAGTTAATGATATGGCTCATAATAATCCTTTTCAATATGCTTTAATTGTAATTTTTTTAGCAGTTTTTTCTGGATTTATAGCTAATTCTATTTTTAATAAATTATTTAAATAATATATGCAACAGAAATCTAACATATTAGTTTGTGTAGATGTTAATAGTAGTTCCAACATTGCCTTAAGATACGCTTGTTATAAAGCAAAAAAAACTGGTTTTTCCGTTCATATTTTGGTAGTTATAGAATCTTCCTATAAAGGTTTATTATTTGCCTCACGAGCTGTTGGTGCAGATAAAAGAATGCATGCTGAAGAATTTATAGATAAACTAATTAAAGATATTAGTCAAGAAACCGGTATTGTTCCAACTTTTAAAATCAGAGAGGGCGACGTTGCCAGTGAAATTATTAATGAAATCAAAGAAGATAAAGATTGCTCAATGGTTATTTTAGGAAAATCCAGCACTTCCTTAAGTGATAATACGGTGCTGCCAGTCATATCAAGAAAAATAGGCGGTAGAATTAAGATCCCCGTTGCCGTGGTTCCAGAAAATATGGATGAGAGCCACCTCAAAAGACTAGCTTGATATCACTCAAAGTCTTACCTGTAATACCAAATCTCATCTTTAAAATTGGTTAAAATAACAAACAACCTAACTTAACATTCTTACTTAAAGTTATCTTGTCTGTACTATTCATTGTAGTTGGTATTTGGTATGATATCTTCTATTATCAGCTGTACAGATTCATTCCCCATCCAGTGATTAATATTTATTTGAGCAATAACATTAATGGGGTTATTTTTATTTTTTGCAATTAATATCGGGCCAATTTTATTTTCCATGGCTTTAAAGCATATGGCGCTAATTTTATTTTTACTCAATCCTCCCAGATGATCTTTGGCGCCAAAAATACATCTAACATGATTTTTATCAGCTCCAATCATGCTGGAGTCAATAATTATAAGATCTTTTACTAAAAATTTTGGTTTTGAATTGCCAGCCCCAAAGGGTTCTAATCTTAATATTTCATATGCTAGTCTATGGTTTGTGCTATTAATATCAACTATATCACTAAAATATAAAATATTATTCTCTTTAGATTTATTAATAATATCTTTTAATTCCTGATTTAGAAAATCATGAAGTTCTGGTATTTTTTCTTCTTTTATTGTAAATCCTGCCGCCATTGCATGGCCTCCTCCTTCTGAGATAATGCCATTACTTCTGGCTTTAATAATTGCTGAGCCGAAATCAACGCCGTTAATGGAGCGACAGCTTGCCTTACCAATTCCGTCTTTAATGGCAATAATTGCTACTGGTTTTTCATGTTCATCTTTAATTCTGGATGCGACTATGCCAATAATGCCTGGATGCCAATTATGTGATACGGCAAAAATAACAGGATTTTTAGCAATTTTTTTCTTTTTAATTTGATCTTTTGCTTCTATTAAGGCCTTATTTTCTATATCCTTTCTTTGTTTATTGAGCATGTCTAATTCGGCTGCAATTTTTTTAACTTCTGACTCATTGTCGCTAGAAAGTATTGTGGCTCCAAGGCTTGATTTTCCAATTCTGCCACCAGCATTAATTCTGGGGCCAATTAAAAATCCAAGATGATAAGAGCTGCAAGGTTCTTTTAGATTGGCAATATCACATAAGGCTCTAATGCCAATATTGCTTCTATTTTTAATGATTTTTAATCCTTGATTAACAAAAGCACGATTAAGACCATTTAAAGGAACTACATCACACACTGTTCCAAGAGCAACAAGATCAAGTAAATTTAGTAATTTAGGTTCATTTATATTTAAATTCTTATAATAATTTTCTTCTTTTAGTAATTTATTAATGGCAACGCATAATAAAAAACACACCCCAACAGCTGCAAGATTTTTGTGAATGAAAGTCTCATCTAGACGATTTGGGTTTACGACTGCTAGTGCCTTAGGTTTCTCAAATGCTCCAATATGATGATCTATCACTATAACTTCTAGGCCAGCCTTATTGGCATCTTCTAAGGGTATAAAAGATGTTGTACCACAATCAACAGTTATAATTAAATCTGTTCCAGAATTCTTTAAATTGACCAAAGCTTGTGAATTTGGTCCATAGCCTTCTAATATTCTATCTGGGATATATATGTCAGCATTTAGCCCTATTAGCCCTAGAAATCTTTTTAATAAAGCGCTAGAAGTGGCCCCATCTACATCATAATCTCCAAAAATAGTGATTTTTTGTTTATTCTTGACAGCATTAATAATTTTATAAGCAGCTTTATCCATATCGAGTAATAAAAATGGATTTGGTAGGCTATTTTTAATAGTAGGATTTAGAAAGTCTAGAATTTCATCTATTTTTATATCTTTAATTGTAATTAATTTTGCTAAGCTATTTGAAATATTAAATTTTTGATGAATAGCAAGAGATGTTCTTTCGTCACAAGGCTTCAACTTCCAGTTTTTTCCTAAGGTAGACTTTTTGTTTAACTTCCTTTCTTTTGAAGATTCTGTAGTTGAGTTATCTTTTAATCGCATTTTTCATTTTTTTTATAGCTTTTTCCAATCCGATAAAAATAGATTCTCCTATCAGAAAATGTCCAATATTTAATTCAATAATTTCTGGTATTTTGGCAATTTCTGCCGCTGTTCTAAAATCAAGACCATGTCCAGCATGACATTCAAGGCCAATTTTGTCAGCAAATTGAGCGCATTGTGCAATTTTATTAAACTCACTTTCTTGAGCTTGACCTTTATTATTGCAGTAAGTTCCTGTATGTAATTCAACAATATCTGCGCCAATTTCTTTTGATTTTTCTATTTGATTTTGATCTGGATCAACAAATAATGAGACCAAAATATTATATTCTTTTAATTTTTGAATGATTTTAATAAGTTTTATCTCATTTTTAATAACATCAAGACCGCCCTCTGTTGTTACTTCTGCTCTTTTTTCAGGAACAATACAGGCAGCATTCGGTTTAGTTTTAAGGGCAATTTCTAGCATTTCTTCAGTTGCGGCCATTTCTAAATTAAGTGGTAGATTTATTTCTTTTTTTAAACGAAATATATCATTGTCAGAAATATGCCTTCTATCCTCTCTTAAGTGAGCTGTAATACCATTAGCTCCAGATCTTTGTGCTAATATTGCTGATTCTATCGGATCTGGATGTATTCCTCCCCTGGCATTTCTGATAGTTGCAACATGGTCTATATTGACCCCAAGTCTAATTTGTTTCATTATAAAATATAATTATTATCTCATTTATTAAAGATGGATTTTAGATATAATCAATTCATTCTATAATTATATTTTTGATTTACAACATTTTCATTGCAAAGCTATTATACCAATTCTAAAGCTTTAATGAATGATACAGGCAAAATATTTTTTAGATAAAAATTATAAAAAACGAGTCGTCAGTATGTTCATATTGCAGCTCGTTTTTTACCAATTTTACCATAAAAATATTTAGAATTTAATTCATTTATAAGTTAAAATGGTATTACAAATCTTTTTCAAAACACCGCTTGCATTTTATTTCTTAAATTATTAATATTTCTAGCGATATCCTTGTCTGTAAAAAAAATCCTTAAATTTCAATAAAATTCATTTTTTAAAAAATAAGGATTTTGTTCTCAAAATTTAAACTTAAACATTTAAAAACTATGTCAAAACAAAAATTTGAAAGAAATAAGCCTCATGTTAATATTGGAACAATTGGCCACGTAGATCACGGTAAAACAACATTAACTGCTGCTATTACAAGCTACTTATCTAAATCAGGTA
>CAJQHT010000009.1 GCA_905478245.1 uncultured Rickettsiales bacterium
TAAAGGTTTAGTTGATTCATCAGGATTCGTTATATCATTTATTAATGTTTGATTTGGATTTCTAAGTTTTTCTGCTGTTTGGTGTATTTTTATATCCTCTATGATCTCTTCAAGAGTTTGATTTTCTAGATCTGGATTTTGAGTATAATTATTTAGCTTTATCTCCAGCACAGAATTAGGAGAAGCCTTTTCAACGTATTCGGTTGGGTCAATAACAGTATCGGGCGTAAGAAAAATACTCAAACCACTTTTAGCTTCTACCCCTGTTGTATTATTAATTATTACATCAGTGGCATCCTGATTTATCCATGAAATATGAGAGTGAATTCCTGTACTTTTTCCTGTATTTCCTGTAACTCCTAAGATAGTTCCTTGTGGTACTGAAACCCCTGTCACAATGCTGGAATCAATAGAGTCTAAATGACCATATACTATACTAGTTCCATTTTCTAATTTAACTGCAACAAAATTACCTAATGTACTACTGTTTCCATAGCGAATTACCTCTCCATTAAGCATCGAAATAGTATTGCGATCAGTAGCGCCTCCAACCCCAAAGTCAATTCCCGTATGAAATGCTGTTCTACCAGTTTCTGGATCTGATCTAAAACCATAATTACTTGTTATGTTGCCATTATTTACTGGATTTAACAATCCCTCTAAGTTAAGTAATTCACCATTTTTTCCGTAGTAGTCCGCCATAGTTTCTTTAATTATTTATTTAAATATGTTACTATACAATTTTCTGATCTCAGAAAAAGGTTTTCTTTATTATTGGAGTTATTACAATTTGCAGCCAAAAGATTTTTGTTATTACTATTGATTTTTTTTAAACAAAATTCTGAACCATTAACTTTTATTACCGGCCGTTTATCAATATCATACATATATTCATATGTAGCAAAATGTTGTCCGTTGTAATATATAAGATTTATGCGAAAAAAACCAAAGTCTATATCGCTCACTTTTAAAGAATCATCATGGTATTTGAACGCCATTTCCTTAAATTTGTAATAATTATGATTTTTACTATAACCTAAGTTATATTGCTCATAATCCTTTTCTTCATAAGCTATCTTGTACTTATTGATAAATGAGGCAATCAAGCAGCTACCCTTATCCTCAATGAGAAGTTTTTGATTTGTTAAGAATTTGTTATCAAATACCAGATCTACAACATTACCACTATTAACTTCTAGCAATAAATCTAAACCTTTATCTGTTTTAAGTTTATATTTCCCGTCTTGAAACCTTTTTGGAATCCAATCATTGGCTCCGGCACATTCAACGAAAGCTTTACCATTAAATATATAAAACTTTCCCTTTTTAGACTCATTCAAACCACAATCATAAAATAGTTTGCGCTTACTTGAGCCAATCTCTCCAGTAAAATAATACTGACTCCAATCTTCCTTAGCGCTAATTGGAAAACTAAATAATAAAAATGTAAAAATTAAAAATTTTAGCTTCATTTTGTTATAAAAATTATAATTTATCAAATTTGCAAATAAGAATTATATCAGCTAATCTTTGAGCTGCTTTATCTCCATTTTCGTCTTTATTTTCTTCTTTACTAATAAAAACTTCTGTAATCAAGAGGTGAATTGATTATTTATCTAATAATACCATTTTAACTTCTAAACATTTTAACTTTTAATTAGTTAAGTTGTTAAATGGTTTTTTAATTATAGCAAGTTTTGTTTTTTAACTACAAGATAAATCATTAATATTTTTTGCCCGTTAAAAACTGTATCATTTTGATACAGTTTTGTTGAAGAAGATATTTTACTAAATTACTGAATTTGTTATCTTTTTTGTTTTTATGAGACCTCTGCATAACTGAAGTAGTTTGGTTTTTGGTTAATTAATCAGTGTTGCATGAGTCTTTTTATTATAATTATATTATTTATTAAACTTGCTATGCCATCTCCTGTTGTAAATAATTTATTAGCTTGATTCATATAACCATCTACAAATTCTTTTGTTACATCTGCTGCTTTTTCTGTCATTTCTACTACGGCAGAAAGTAATGCTTTGGTGCCGTCTTTGAGAGTAGTCATTACTCCTTCTTTTTGAATAGTGTTTATATTGCCATTACTATCCTCTACTGTAAATATTGCTTCTTGCTGTGATATAGCATTACCATTTTTATCTATATATTCTGGATTTTCTGCTAATAATCCTGAGTTTTTTAATGGATCTTCTTGTTTATTTCCTTTTGATAGGGAAAATTCATCTTCGTTTATTTTAATTTTAATAGATTTGCTATCCTCTGAAACTAAAGAACTGTTAGAAATAGCATCCTTTGCTATTTTGTCATTCGAATCTAAAAAACCTTCTGTTTGAATAGATATACCATCTTTATTTTGAGAAATTTCTGCGCTTGAAGATTGGCCATCGGGGGAGATTTGAGTTATAAGTGAATTTTGCTGATCATTTAATATGTCTTTTGTGTTGGCAATAGCTCTATCAATACCAGCCCCAATCTTTCCAATACCCATTCCAACATTTTGGGCAATTTGGGCATATAATCCTCTATCAACATTGCTTAGTAAAATTTCCGCCTTATTATCTCCAAATAAACCAAATGTTTTGGATGACACTTGAACCATTTTATCAACAACATATTCTAGAGTTGGACCGGTATATGCTTGCAACACAGCACCAGTTCCCGATGTTAATTTTAAGGTAAATTCTGAAATATTTTGATTATCTGTTTTTGTTTGATTATAGATTAGATTATAATTAGTAACAACATCCATTCCAGCAAGAAACTCTCTTGTCTCAATTGAAATTAGATTATTTTCATAGGCATATTGCTGACCTTGATATAATTTATCTCCTATCCAATTTAGAGTTTTGTCTAATTTGCTTTCTTGGATATTATTATTTGTGTTAGTCATATTTTAATTTATTTAATGGTATTGTTAAATTTAATATTTTCTACTTTTTTTAAAGCTTCATTCATATCTGGCACGAAATCAGGGTTTTCTTTAAGCCATTTTTTGATTCTAATTTTTGCCTCTTCTATCTGAGACTTAGTCATAAAAGATTCTAATTTATCTAAAATTTTTTGAGCTGTTTCCTGATTTTTCCTTATATCAGTTCCGTGACCATCATGATATGTGCCATAGTTATTTTTTTCAAGAAAAAACCATTTATAGGCTTCTGGGAAATATTTTGGCACTTTTAAATCTCCGTGCTTGCCTGTAGAATATGCAATCCCTAAAGAAGCATATCCTGCAATACTTCCATACAAAGCAGCCTCTCTTGCCATTTCCCAAGATTTTTCGTAGTTTGGATTATTAAGATTTAAAGCTTTGGGCTGAATTCTATAAGAATTAGACATTGCGATATATGCACCCCCTATATCCTTTTTATCATAGATTTTAATTAATTTATTAAATTCTGCTTTTGCTTTAGCATTTCCGTTTAAATGAGAAGAGTATAAAAATGACAATACATCATCTCTTTGAGATGGATTGCCATCTTTATCAGTTGAAAATTGACCTATCATCCCCATCCAATATTGAGCATCAGCATTACCATTTTCTGCAAGATTTTTGCATTCATCTAGATAGGGATTCCATTTTTTAAGTTCAAAACTTAATTTATGTTCATCTTCTACAGCTTTATGATAGAATTCTTCACATTTTTGAATTTTCTCATCTATTGATAGATTAGCAATATTCTCTTTTTTACTACAGGCAGATAGTATTATTAAAAAAGATAATATTAGATAAAAAAAAGACTTAATTAGCGACATATTATTGATATTTTATTATGATTATTGGTATCATTTCTAAATTTAATTATAATTATATTAATTTATTTAATTTTCATAACCATTATTAAACTACCACCATGATTTAAAGAAATTGATCCAAAAATCGATCAAAAAGAAACTTCTATAATCAATATGGTGATTGATTTATCTATTTTAAGATTACCTATAAATTAACAAAATTCTGCTGATTTATAAATAACCTCACTTAAATTATTAATAGTTTATTTTTTAACTTACAACAAGAAAATATTTTATTAGTTATTATGATTTAAATATGTGTCAAAATAATACATATGTAGGTTTGATCCTATGTGTTCGCCCGCTGTTCCATTTATCCTCGGTTGGCTACGGGCAGACACATAGGTCTGCCCCTACAATTGATCCGTTGTTTTTTTATTGTCAGTTTTCTTCTAGCGTAATAATTTATGTTGTAAAAGATGTTTAAGTTGGTTTCCGCTGGGGACGTAGAGCCTTAAGGTTGACGGTAATTTTCTGTTGCAGAAGATGCTTAAGCGTAAGGCTCTGCGTTCTTAAGATAGGAATAATGTAGGTTTGATCCTATGTGTTCGCCCGCTATTCCATTTATCCTTGGGTTTCTACTCAGCAGACACTTCAGGTCCGCCCCTATAATTGATCCGTTGTTTTTATGTCATTGGTTTTGGATGCAATATAATTGATCCGCTATTTATTTATAATATTAATCTTTACTGGAGATATTTAATATTGCCACTAAGATTATGACAACAAGACTAGTAATAATAATTGTTAATAAATAATCCATAAATTATAAATTGATTATTTCTTTTCTTAATTCTTTAATGCCCATATTTTTATTACTGCTAGTTAGAAGAATTTTTGGATGTAAGGCTGGGAATTTTACTGATTCTTTTTCTAATTTATTTTTAATTTGCTGAAGCGGATATTCTTTCAATTCATCAATTTTAGTTAAAATAATTTGATAGCTAGCAGCCAGACTATCAAAAATATTCATCATTTCCCTGTCCTTATCCAATAAACCTCTTCTGGAATCAATTAAAATAAAAATTCTTTTTAGATTGGTTCTTTTGGCAAAATATTCATAACTTAATTTATCCCAAGATGATATTTCTTTTTTTCCTACCTTAGCAAAACCATATCCTGGCATATCAACTAAGTTTAATTTTTCTTCTAATTCAAAGAAATTTAATTGTCTTGTTCTGCCTGGGGTTTTGGAAGTAAGGGCAATTTTTTGATTTACTAAAGCATTGATTAGGCTAGATTTTCCAACATTAGATCTGCCAATAAAAGCAATTTCTGGCACATAAGAGATTTTAATTTGATCAAATTTGCAAGCTCCCATAATAAACTTACATTTACCTTTGAAGAAATTATCAACATTACTTACTTTAATCATTTTTACTTATATCTAATTTATCAAATATTTCTACCAAAGCCAGAACTAAATCTTCAATCATTTTATCACTATGTAGCGGAGTTGGCACAATTCGAAGTCTTTCTGAGCCAATTTCTACAGTTGGAAAATTGATATTTTGAATATAAATATTATAATCATTTAATAATAATTCTGAAACTTTCTTGCACTGTGCTGCGTCACCTATAATTATAGGAATAATATGAGAATTATTATCTAAAATTCTAATTTTATTATTTTTTAATGCTAATTTTAACTTATTAACTCTTTCTTTATGCTTTTCTCGCAGCTTATTATTATTTTTTAAATATTTTACATTATGCAATATTGCCTGAGCTGTCATTGGCGGCATGGAAGTTGTAAAAATAAATCCGGGAGCATAAGATCTAATGGCGTCAATCATCATTAACGAGCCAGTTAAATAACCACCAACCCCACCATAGGCCTTGCCAAAAGTGCCTTGAATAAAATCTAAATCTTTAAATAATCCATTCTCACCACTAATTCCAGAACCATCTTCACCATAAAGCCCAACACCATGAACCTCATCAACATAAGTTAAAGCATTATATTTCTTTGCTAAATCAATAATTTCCTGCATTTTACCAAAATCTCCATCCATAGAATAAACCGATTCAAAAATAATAATTTTTGGCTGATTATTATCATATTTTAAAAGCATATTTTCTAAATCAACCATATCATTATGTTTAAAAATATGTTTTTTTAGACCGCTATTTTTAATACCATGTATAATTGAAGCGTGGTTTTTCTCATCAGAAAATATAACTAAATCAGGTATAATTTTTGCCAAAGCTTTAATTGACGATTCATTTGCCACATAGCCAGAAGAAAATATAATGGATTTTTCTTTTTTATGCAAATCTGCAATTTCATTTTCCAATTCAACCAAAGGATGATTGGTTCCAGAAATATTTCTAGTACCACCACTGCCAATACCAAATTGATGCGCAGCATCGCAAGCCTCCAGAATTGCATTTTTATCCTGACCAAGTCCAAGATAATCGTTAGAACACCAAACAGTAATTATTTCCTGGTTTTTATTATTAATAGCATGCGGAAATTTACCGCATAATCTAGAAATATTTAAAAATTCCCGATAATTATCCTGTTTTTTTAATTTATTTATTGAATCTGTAAAAAATTGTAAATAATTCATTAATTTTATCTTTCTAGGGAAATTTCTTAAAAATCATTAAATTCTACTGAATTTAAAAAGTGATTTAACTGTTTAAACGCTCCTGATCTATGGCTAACTGATTCCTTATCTTTATATTCTATCTGGGCAAATGTTTTATTTTTAAAAATATTAGCGATAAAAATTGGATCATATCCAAATCCTTTGCTTCCTTTAGCCGGAAAGGTAAGAACACCTTCAACCTTACCCTCAAAAGATTTATGATTATTACTAACAGGATTAAAAATTGTTAAATTACAAATAAAACTGGCTATTATCTTATTATTTTCTAAATTAATTGATTTTTTTTCCAACTCTGCCGCAATTTTATTAAAAGCCAGGTTAAAATCTCTCTTTCCTGTTACCTCATCAATCGCCCAGCGCGCTGAGTGAATTCCAGGCTTGCCATCAAGAGCATCTACACATAGGCCAGAATCATCCGCCAAAGATAATAATCCAGTTTTATTAGCGTAATATTTAGCTTTTATTAATGAATTTTGGGCAAAATCCTTACCATCTTCACGCGGCTCTTCTAATTTATATTCAAATGTAGGGATGCAGGTAAAGTTAGAATTTTGAAGCAAAGAGGAGATTTCATCGAATTTACCTTTATTTCCTGTTGCAATTAATATCTTCGCAGATTTCATAGCTCTTTATTAATGGATCTAATGTCATTTTCCATTTCTAAAGCAAATTAAGATTAATAAGCAACCTAACTTTATATTTTTTGCTATATTACTCATTAAAAATGGGAAATGGTATAAATTATCTACAGAAAATGTAGTTTTGACGTAAAGTAAAGAATAAAATTCTATATTTAAAAAAGATTAAGCACTAAGAACTTTTCTGCCCTTTGCTCTTCTTCTATTAATAACGGCTCTACCACCTACTGTTTCCATTCTGGATCTAAAACCATGTCTTCTTTTACGTACCAATTTACTTGGTTGAAATGTTCTTTTCATCTTAAGATAAAATTAAATTTAAAAAATTAAGAAATCTACTTTCTTTTTAAAGCCTTCTTACTCAAGCACCATATTTCTTAAAAATATTCCTTAAAAATAAACAAATAATATTATTTATTAAAGAAGAAATTTGGCACAATCAAAGCATTGTAAATCAAATTTTTATAAAATCAAGAAGAATCAGACCAATGCCGAATGCCGAATCTCATTCTTTAATATTTAAGAATAGGGATATTTGAAAATATACTACTCGCTTTCATCTATTCTTAATAATCAGGGGCTACCCCTTCCCCCCCCACTCCACGAGGTTTTTCTTTATCACCCTCCTCCTAGAGAAAGATCTGAAGATGTACTACTCCTCCGACTCGAAGAAGCTGATGAAGGTGCAGCTGAAGGACGAGCACCTAATTCAATTGCTTGATTTATAGCTGCTTTAGCTTTGACTTGGTTACTTATCATCATCTCACTTAAAGCAGAAAAATTATTAGCTGGAGTAGTGCTTCTTTCTTCTGCGTCAGCTGTTCCCTCTGAGGAGGCAGATTTAGATGATGGCTCGTTATTTGGAGCAAATATAGCAGATTTATTGATACTATTATCGCATGAGAACATTCCTTGATCTTTTACAATAAAAGATACCCTGCTTTCTTGATGAAAAAATTCTGCTAGCTCCTTTGGATCCATGTCGTTAACTGAAGTTTGATTTGTGACTCCTTTAGCGTCATATCTTATAATATCAGTAACGATCCAACCTTCCAATAGATCAACATGACCAACAGTATCTTCACCTGCTTCACCTTCACCACATTTCTTAAATCTTTTAACACCGGGTGAAAAAATCTTATTTATTTTTAAACCCTCCCCCTTAATAATTTCAAACAATACCCCTATACCACGATAAGGAGTGGTTGGATTAGGCTTATCTTTGTTAAACTCTATTCCTTTTTTAAAATTCTGCAAATCCGCTGTCTCTTTTGCAGCAGGTTCTGCCGCTTTTACACCTGCACTGTGCTTTGTTTCTTTGTCCTTTCTTTTTGGAGATGGAGCAGCTGATGGTTCATCATTGATATAATCCACAATTTCTGCTGGTATTTCTGCTTCTGTTGGCGGCGGTGTTATTCCTAATTTTTTAACCAGATCTTCACGAACAGCTTTAATGCCATTGAGATCTAAATCATTCCAATTATTCTTACCCTTTTCACGATATTCAATAAGATTAACACCACTCCATTCACCTCCTTTGATTCTAAACTCACATTGAGCTGAATTCATTTTTAACTCAAAAAAAGTATATTCACCTAATCTCTTACATTCACCATCCTGACCGCGTTTGCTTTTTACTGAAAACTTTTTTTGATTTTTTGCATCTCTTACCCCATTCGCTATATAATCACCATCTTCTATGTAAATTTCCTTATTATATTCTATTGTATCACGAATCTCTTGCGTAATTTCCTCGGGATTTTTATCAAAATTTATCAGTTGTTCAGTACCAACCCCCTGAATATACATACTCTTACTATTATGGAGTAATATATATTTTCTTCCACCATTACTCCTAATGTTATATTTATTATAACCACTAACACCCTCTATAGCCCTAGACTCAAGACCCAAAGATTCTAAAAATCTAGTGTCTCTTTTAATCATAGTGTGTGCTTGATTTCTCAAGTCAGCTAATTCCACTTGCCTCATCACATCAACATAAAGCTGTGGAATCTCCCCTGAATCTTTTAAAGATGTAAGTTTCGTACCGTTACTATGAAAAATAGCATCCAAAGAATCATCTACTCTTCCTGTAAATTGAAAATTATCACTGTCAATCTTAAAATAAGTCCAACCGCCTCTTATTATTGTTCCAAAAATGCCAGGATTTTTATTTACCAAATCTACTATTTTGTTTATTTGGTTTTGAACACCTTCCCCACCTTTCTTTTTCTTAACTGTCTCTAAAATCAATTTCCGAAGGTTAGCAAAATCCTCTTCATTTAAATCTTGCGGTTCACCAGCATCATTATAAATCACCATACGTCTTTGATTTAAATGAAAGGCATAAACCTTCTCCCGACTATCATCACCAGTAACCCAAAACTGTTGCCATCCATTGTCCTCCGCCCTTTGAAGAGCAAAAGCTGCCTTATGCTTTTTAATTAGCTCAACTATTTCATCAAAAGTCATCGTTATATCTTAAATTTATTTAAATTAATAATTTATCTTCTAAAGAGTCTTTATGTAATAGCAGTAACAAAGGCCTTTTCTAAAGTATTTTCTTTATGAATTTTCTTAAATTCGCTAGGTTTACCCACAAAAATTAATTTTGCTTTATCCAATATAGCTACCCTATCACAAATCTCATCAACATCAGATAAAACATGAGAGCTAAAAAATATAGAATTATCCTCACTTTTATACTTAACTAATTGATCTTTAAGATTAATTCTGGCAATAGGATCAAGTCCACTCATTGGCTCGTCTAAAATAATTAAATTTGCTTTACTTAGGAAAGTTCCAGCGAGGCCTAATTTCTGTGTCATGCCCTTAGAATAGCTAGATATTTTAAGATTTAAAGCTGATTCATCTAAATCCAATAATTGAACCATTTTTACTGCCTCATCCTGATTGAGATCTTGTTTATGTAGGCCAGTAACAAATTTTAAGAATTCCATGCCTTTTAATTGCATTGAAGGGTGAAATTTCTCTGGCAAATAAGCAACATCTTTACGACTTTTAGGAAGTATAACTGATTCACCAAATAATTCAACATTACCTTGATCTTGATTTAGTAAGTTCAGAATTATTTTAATGGTAGTAGTTTTTCCAGCTCCATTTAAGCCAACAAAGCCAAAAATTTCTTTTTTCTTAACTTCTAAATTAATATCGTCTAAAACTTTATTTTTTCCAAAAGATTTATGTAAATTTTTTATTTTTATTCTAGGCATAATTTTATTTTAACTTACTAATAATATTATTAATTCCAATAATGGCAATTTCATAGCCAAAATCCCCAAAACCAGATATAACAGAATTTACTACATCCGATATTACAGAATTTTTTCTAAATTCCTCGCGGCTAAAGATATTAGAAATATGTATTTCTACTTTTGGCTTTGAGAAAAGCTCTAAAGCGTCACGAATTGCAATAGAGGTGTGAGTGTAAGCAGCAGCATTAATAATAATCCCGTCAAATTTATTCACAGCATTTTGAATTGATTCGATGATATCGCCCTCAAAATTACTTTGAAAGAATTCGATATCTAAATTCAAATTATTAGCTAATTTTTGACAATTTTGTTCAATTTTAGACATGGAAGAATCGCCATAAATTTCCTTATCGCGATGATCAAGCATATTAAGATTTGGACCATTAATAATTATAATTTTAGTCATTATTTTTTATGTTATGAACGTTTTAATTTAAAATAAGTCAATATTGATATAGGAATAGAACTT
This sequence comes from uncultured Rickettsiales bacterium, assembly GCA_905478245.1. GTDB lineage: Bacteria > Pseudomonadota > Alphaproteobacteria > Rickettsiales > UBA1997 > CAJQHT01. The sequence continues at coordinate 10,806 of CAJQHT010000009.1, forward strand.
ACATATAAAAATGCCAAGACAATCAGAGTAATCCAAGGCTGCGTCACTAGGCCAACTATTATTAATCCCATAATAATTAAAGTTACATAAAGATATTCATTATTAATTGAAATTGTTTTAATTGAAAATGTTGGTATAGTGCTAGCTAAAAGAACAGCTAAAACAAGAACATATAAAGCAATATTTTCAGCAGAAGAAAATATCGAATTATAACCAAATTCATAAGAAAATATTATTGGCAATACAGCTAAAACAGCTCCACATGGAGCAGGTATGCCATAGAAAAAATATTTTTCTAATTTTTGCTCAGATCCATCTGCTTTTTCAATATCAACATTAAATCTAGCCAACCTAATTGCCATACAAACAGCAAAAAATAAAACCATTGCCCAATCTAAAACATAAATATCATTATATTGATTAATCCAAATATAAATTATTAGCACTGGCACAATGCCAAAATTAACAAAATCAACTAATGAATCTAATTGTGCACCAAAATTACTGGAAGAATTTAAGAAGCGAGCTAAACGGCCATCTACACCATCTAAAAATGCCGCAATAAATAAAAAGGAGATAGCTTGAACAAAGGATTCCTCAATTGCAAATCTGATTGCTGATAAACCAATACATAAACCAAATAAAGTAACTAAATTTGGCAAAACTTTTGCTAAATTGAAAGATTTATCTTTTTTTTGAATCATAATTAAATTTTTAGTTGTATTTGATATAAGTATAAAATATCATAAAACTCACTATCTCTAAAGCAAATTAGAACCTAATTCATTTTGCTGATAAATTAAATAAAAAGCAACAAAAAACAAATAATTTTATGAAAAACAACCAAACATTATCTCAAAACATGGCAAATGCTGTCAGATTCTTATCTATTGATGCAGTTCAAAAAGCCAATTCTGGACATCCAGGAATGCCAATGGGTATGGCAGATGTTGCTACTATATTATTTAATGAATTCCTAAAATTTAATGTTAGTGATGCAAAATGGGCTGATCGTGACAGATTCATCCTTTCTGCTGGTCATGGCTCTATGCTTTTATACTCACTATTATATTTAACAGGATATGAAGATATAAATTTACAAGATATTAAAAGTTTTCGTCAACTTGGCTCTAAAACAGCTGGCCACCCTGAATATGGTGAATTAGAAGCTATAGAAACCACAACTGGTCCACTTGGTCAAGGTCTTGGTAATGCTGTTGGCATGGCCATTGCTGAACAAATACAACAAGAAAAATTCAGCAAAGATTTAGTTGATCACAAAACTTACTGCATCGTTGGAGATGGTTGTTTAATGGAAGGAATTAGCCAAGAATCCATTTCAATTGCTGGTCATTTAGCTCTTTCCAACTTAATTGTATTATGGGATAATAACAATATATCAATTGATGGTGAACTTCATATTGCCACCTCAGAAAATACCAAATTAAGATTTGAGGCTTGTAATTGGAATGTTATAGAAATTGATGGTCATAATTACGATGAAATTAGATCAGCTCTAAAAAAAGCACAAAATTCTGATAAGCCTGTGATGATTTCCTGCAAAACAACTATTGCTTACGGCTCTCCTAATAAAGCAAATTCTGCCTCCTCACATGGATCTCCACTTGGAGACGAGGAAATTACAGCTACTAGAAAAAATCTTGGTTGGGATCATGCGCCTTTTGAAATACCAGAAGATCTACTTAAAGAATGGAGAAAAGCAGGCTTAAGAGGTGAAACAGAATATAGCAAATGGCATACAAGACTAGATAAATCAATCTTAAGAGCAGAATTTTATCGTTTACAACAAAATGAATTGCCTGATTTCAAATCAAAATTAGAAAAATTTAAACAATTAACATTTTTAGACAAACCTCAACAAGCTACCAGAAAATCATCTAATGATACATTGGAAGCTCTATGTGAAGCAATTCCTGAACTTATAGGTGGATCTGCAGATCTTACCGGGTCTGTTTGCACTAAAACCAGCTCAATGAGCGCCATCTCTAGGGATAATTTTTCTGGCCGCTATTTACATTACGGCGTCAGAGAACACGCGATGGGTGCAATCATGAATGGCTTGGCTTTACATAAAGGTGCTATTCCTTACTCTGGAACATTCTTAGTATTCTCTGATTACATGAAGCCAGCAATTCGTCTTGCCGCTTTAATGAAATTACAAATAATTTATATCTTAACTCATGATTCTATAGGTCTTGGCGAAGATGGTCCAACTCATCAACCAGTTGAACATCTTGCATCCTTAAGATCAATACCTAATTTAAATGTTTTCAGACCAGCTGATGCTGCAGAAGTAGCAGGCTCTTTTGAACAGGCCCTAATACATAAAAACACTCCTTCTGCTATAGTTCTTACCAGGCAAAATGTTGGTTATTTCAGAAATGAATATAACAAGCAAGGCTTTGGTCAATATGGTGCTTACATAATATCTGATACAGCGCTTGATATCGAGCCTGATGTCGTAATTTTAGCAACTGGCTCAGAAGTTCAAGTTGCCATAGAAACTAAAGATATATTACATAAAAAAGGTTTTGCGGTTAGAGTGGTTTCAATACCTTGCGTTGAAATATTTGCTAAGCAAGATAAATCATATCAAAATCAAATTCTTGGACCAAGAAGCATCTTAAAAGCAGGAATTGAAGCTGGAATTTATCAAGGTTGGCATCGTTACTTAGGTAGTGATGGTATATTTATTGGCATGGAAGGTTTTGGCGCCTCTGGAAAAGCAGAGGATTTATTTGAGCATTTTGGCATTACCGCTAAAAATGCTGCCGACAAAATTTCTGCTGAACTTATCTCCAGAAGAAAAAGGAAAAAACGTCATATCAAAGAATTTCAAGAAGATACTGATCTTGAAATGGCAGCATAAGAAATTATTATAAGAAAATATATGGAAGAATTAAAATATTTAAAATCTGGCTATCAAAGATTTCGTGAAAAATATTTTAAAAATGAAAATACAATTTTTCAGAATTTAGCCATAAGTCAAAATCCCAAAGCCTTAATTATTGGCTGTTCTGACTCCAGGGTTGATCCTGCTATTATAATGGATTGCAAACCAGGAGATCTATTTCTAGTTAGAAATGTTGCCAATTTAGTGCCGCCTTACGAAGCTCCTGATAATGGCTATCACGGCACTAGTGCTGCCTTAGAATTTGGAGTATGTCACCTTGAAGTAGAGCAAATTATAATAATTGGACATAGCTCTTGCGGTGGCATTGCTAGTTTATTTGAAAATAATAAGCAAAATAATCAAGATTTAACTTTTATCAATAAATGGATGGATTTAGTTGCCAACTTATGTCATCATGATTCAATTGATGAAATTCATGATCAAAAGAATAAAATAAATCAATGTTCCAAATTGGCAATTATAAATTCTCTTGCTAATTTAAAATCATTTCCATGGATAAAATCAAGAATCAATGATGGCAAGTTAAATATTCACGGCTGGTATTTCAACATCAAAACTGGAACAATAGAACAATATGATTCCAAGCTAGATAAATTCCAGGAATTATAAAATTAAATTTACATTTTACCTTGCAAATTTAATATATTATGTTAATATTGCTAGGATGTATAAAAGAGAAATCACCAAACAAATTATAAAAAAACTAGAAACAAACCCTGCTATAGCTATTCTTGGTCCACGCCAAATAGGAAAAACTACACTTGCTTTAGAAATAGGCAAAAAGAGAGATTTTATTTATCTTGACCTTGAAAATCCAGAAGATTTTCAAAAACTTAGAGATCCCAAACGTTATCTTGATCTACATTCTGATAAATTAGTTATTATTGATGAAATTCAACGATATCCAAATTTATTTATGTCTTTACGTGGCATTATTGATGCAAGACGTCGTGAAGGTAAAGGAAATGGACGTTTTCTTGTATTAGGTTCTGCTTCTAACGATCTTTTAAAACAAAGCTCAGAAAGCCTTGCAGGACGCATAAGTTATTTAGAACTTTCAGGGCTGAATCCTTTTGAAATTGAATCATCACATGGTAAATATTTCAATCAACTTTGGATTCGCGGAGGATTTCCAAATAGCTATTCTGCATCAAGCGATATTGACAGTAATGAATGGCGTAGAAATTTCATTAAAACATATCTAGAGCGTGACATTCCTCAACTTGGCTCTCACATACCAGCCACAACATTAATGCGTTTTTGGACAATGCTTGCTCATTCACAAGGAGAGTTACTAAATGCATCAAAACTTGCTAGTTCACTTGGTGTAAAAAGTGTAACAATTAATCGTTATCTTGATTTAATGGTAGATCTTTTGCTTGTTCGTAGACTTGAGCCATGGCATGGTAATGTTAAAAAACGGTTAGTAAAATCTCCAAGAGTTTATGTAAGGGATAGCGGCATAGTGCATACTTTATTACAAATATCTAATTATGAACATTTATTAGGCAATCCAGTTTTAGGAAAAAGTTGGGAAGGTTTTGTCATTGAAAACATCATTTCCACCCTACCTTCAAATATACATTCATTTTTTTATAGAACATCTGCTGGAGCAGAAATAGATTTATTGCTAGAATTAGGTCTTAATAATTATTGGGCAATAGAAATTAAATCCAGCAAGACACCAAATATAAAAAAAGGATTTCACATAGCCTGTGAAGATTTAAATGTTAAACGTAAATTTATTTTATATGCCGGAGAAGACAGTTTTTTTCTTGGAAATAAAACGCTTATGATTTCCCTTCCTCTTTTTCTGCAAGAAATAAAGAAAGAACTTTGGCATAATAGCATTTCCCATTTTTAAAATGGGTTAAAATAATAAATAATCTAACTTCATATTATATTAAAACACAATTTTATATTTTAAAGATGCAGAGTGGCTAGTAAATCCAGAACCATTCTTTAAATCATATTTAATACTTAATGAATTATCATCATCTGGAATGGTAAATTCTATACCTACATTAAGAAGGTTCTCAATTAGATCGCTACTTGTTGTTGTTACTGATTTTCCGCCAGCAACAAAGCCCAACTCAGAAACACTACCCTCAGTTTTAAGATTTCTAATCCAGCCAATATTTAATTTTGGAAATATTTGAGCATTATCAAGATCTATTTTTCCATGTATATTATAATTAAGAATTGAAGTAAGTGTTTCAAGATCGCGACTTTTAAACTCTAAGCCAAGAGCGCCTTTTTCTTGATAATCATCAGTTATTAAATAACCATATCTAAGTGAAAGACTAGGTCCTGCTAAAAACTTACTAAACATTTTTCTATTATGTCCCATGGTAATTTGAGCACCCATTTCCATTGAATTATATTTTGCAGAAACTTGTTCTGTAGTGGAAGTACTATCCATCAATCTTGTAGATTCATTTTTATTAAAAGCAATATTGGCAATTTGTTCATTATAAAAACCAATATTACCTTTTTTGAAATTATGTTGATATAATGATAATTGTATTGAATTAACATCAGTATTTTGATTATTTGTTGAATCACTTTCCACGCTAGCATTTGCGTAAGTAACTGCCCCGCCAATAATTGAATATTTACTATCATTTACTTTTCTCAAAATATCATAACCAAAAACCAAACCATAAGTTTTAGAATCATATCCTGCCTCACCATTTCTTTTCCTTTGAATTGCCGAACCACCAAAAACCTGACCCCAAACACCAAATTCATCATTTATATTATTACCAGATGAATAGCCAGATTCACTATTACTGCCATATATATCAGAATTAGATTCAGAATTTGATGTTGCCACAGATTTAGCGAACGAATTATGATTACTAACTACATCTGCAGATTGAGCTGAAATCGCAAGAGAGGAAAGACCTACTTCATTATTATGGCTAATATCAAGAGATTCCGTAACATCATTCAAAGTTTTTTCATCTGATATTTTATAAATCTCATCAGAAAGTGACTCAAAACTAGCATTTACAGCTTTCAAACTAATAATGTTTTCTGTAATTATTAGGGTTGATTCATCTAAATCATTTGCGGAATCTAATTCTGTTTTTATTTTCAAAACATTATTTTCATACAATAAAGTAGATGCTAGTAAAAATGAATTATCAATTACACTTATATTATCTGCTGCTTTATAAGATGTTATCTCATCAATTATTTCATATGAAGCATCCGCAGCCAGATCATTAATATTGGAATAATCTATATCAATTACACTATTAGAATTAAGATTAACACTCGCTGCAGAAATTAATGCATCCTGACTTACATCAATATTTAATTTACTCTTCCCCTTTAATGTCAAATTATTTGTATAAATATTTTGTTTGAATATTGCCTCTGTAGCACTAGTTCCATCGCCAATATTAATAGTTCCAAATTTATCTGAACTAGTTCCAATTGTAGCAGCAATTGTTTGAGCACCATCAGTTCCAGAAAGAGTAAGAGTTCCTGTATCATCAATAGTACCATCTTTAATTATACCAACATCAGTCTTATTTGTTCCTGTTTTTGATTCAATATCTCCCGATATATTAAGAGTAACATTATCAGCACCAATAATATAAGAAGATTCATAATAAATAGATAAATTATTAACATAAACATCTTGTTCCAATGCTGCTCTTGTTCCGCCTCTTATTATAATATTACCAAAATTCGTTTCAGAATCTCCAATTACAGAATCAATTATTTGATCACCTCCTTTTGAAAAAGTAATAGATGCATCCTTATCAGAAGTTTGATCATTAATTAAAGTAGCATAAATATTTTTCTTGAATGTTACTCCATTGTTATTTGTATTACTAATATTAATAGCTCCAAATTTAGTTGTATCGGTTCCAATTGCAGAATTGATTGTTTGAGCGTCAGTTCCAGAAAGCGTAAGAGCTCCACTTCCTGATGTTTCACTATTAGTTCCACCTGTAACATCAAGATTAGCTCCATTAAATGTAAATAGATTATCATTAGTTGTTAAATTTGTAACATAAATATCTTTATTAAATATTGCTCCAGCGTTATTGCTTATATTGATAGTTCCAAAATAATCTGAAGCATCATCTTCATTATTTTCTCCAATCTGAACATTAATTGTTTGAGGGGACCGTCGCAAATCAAATCCAAATAATTTCTTAATTTTGTAATATTTTTACTTGCATAAAACAGCTATTAAGCTAGTATTTATCTAGCTTAATAGCTGTTTTTTACATATTTTTTATTAAATAATTGGGAATTTAATATGTCCCGTCAAATAGAAATGATTTGTTTAGAAGAATTAGTTCCAGATAGTCACATTTACAGAAAATTCAAAGAATTATGGAATTTTTCTGAGATGGAAAAAGAAATGAGTAAGATGGAAGCTAATTCAGATCATAAAGGCTATGGGGCTTTTAGATTATTTCTATGTCTCCTAATTCAATTTGCAGAAGATCTGAGTGATAGGGAATTAGAGAGATATTTAGAAGATACTAATTCAGCTAAATGGTTTTGTAACTTTGGATTAGTTGAAAAGACCCCAGACCACAGCGTCTTTGGCAATGCCAGAAAAAGAATTGGAACCAAAAGATTATCCACAATATTCAATATTCTAAAAGACCAATTAAAAGAGAAAGGCTATATGAATGAGGTATTCACATTTATAGATGCCTCTCACCTAATATCCAAAGCAACATTATGGAAAGAAAGGGATGAAGCTATCAAAAAGAAATACGAAAAACTAAATAATGAAATCCTTCCCAAATTTACTAAAGACAAACAAGCTGACTTTACTTATAAAAATTCTGTTTATTTTATTGAATAAGTTGCAAACGCTTCGCTTATTGTGGCTGTAAAGGAGGTAATAAATTCTGGTATGGCTTTAAGAAGCACGCTTCTGTTGATATGCAATCTGGCATGATCAATAAAGTAGCTATCACCAAAGCTAGCACAATAGATTCAAAAGGAATGAAACACGTTACCCCAGAAAGTGGAGCTGTTTACGGCGATAAAGGATATTGTGACAAGAATGCTAAAAAAGCAGTAGCTAAAAGAAATCTTCATCTAGCTGCTATGAAAAAGAATAATATGATAGGTAAGAATAAAGATCTTGATAAATGGTACTGCAAACTTAGATCTCCTTATGAGAGAATATTTTCTAAAACAAATCACAGAGTTAGATATCAAGGAATTCAAAAGAATCAATTTACTGCTTTTATGGAGAGTATAGCTCATAACTTTAAGAGAATGATTATTTTAGATGAGCTTTATCCACCACCAAATACAGCTTAAAGCAAGGATTCACTGCGTCCAGGACGCATAAAAACTAAGAAAAATCAAAAAATTAACTAAAAATCAAAAATATTTATAAAAATATGGTGAATTTCTGACGAAATTCACTGAGATATTAAGAAATTTAAACTTTTTTAGAAAAATTTAGAAGAAAGCTGGGTTTGCGACGGTCCCTTTATAGATTTTTATCAAAAAATATGAAGTTAAATTATTTATTATTTTAAACTATTTAAAGATGGGAATTGATACTAATTAGAACTTCTAAGATTTTGCCAATAATTTATTCTTTTTGATATTTCTCTTTCAAAACCTCTATTATTTGGACGATAATAATTTGGTCTTTGCTTGGTTTTTTCTAACATTTCGCCGGGAAAATATTCTTGACCAGAAAAACAATGAATGGTATCATGGTCGTAAATATAATTCTCTTTAAAGCCTTGATCCTTCATAAATTTAGTTGGAGCATTTAAAATATGCTTAGGTGGAGAGAAATTATTATAAATTTTAGCATCACTAAAGGCTTCTTTATGGGCTTTATAGCAAGCATTTGACTTAGGTGCAGTAGCGCAATATATAGCTGCATTTGAAATTGCATAATCCCCCTCGGGAGATCCTAAAAAATCATAGGCTTCTTTTGCGGCAATTGCCTGCAATAACGCATTTGGATCAGCATTACCAATATCTTCACTAGCAAAACGTACTATTCTTCTTAAAATGTAATGCGGATTCTCGCCAGCTGCCATCATTCTAGCCAAATAATAAAGAGCTGCATTTACATCAGATCCTCTTAAGGATTTATGAAAAGCACTAATTAAACCATAATGACCATCTTTATCTTTATCATAATTTGCTGATTTCTTTTGCACCAGCTCTAATAATTGATTTCTATCTATTTCTTGCTTTAAATTATAATTAGATAATTCTTCACATAAATTAATTAAATATCTAGCATCCCCGCAGCATAATGTGACTAATTCTTTTTTTGCTTCTAAATTAAGTGGCAATTCTTTTTTAAAATATTTCTCGCATTTTTGAATTATTTCCATAAGATCTTTTTCAGCTAATGCCTCTAAAATAACCACGCGACAACGTGAAAGAAGTGCAGAATTTAATTCAAAAGAAGGGTTTTCAGTAGTGGCTCCAATTAAAATAATTGTACCATCTTCAATAAAAGGTAAAAATAGGTCTTGCTGAGATTTATTAAGATAGTGAATTTCATCTATAATTAAAATTGTGTCTCTTTTTTCAAATTCCTTTCTATTTTTTGCATTTTCAAAGATTTTACGAAACATAGAGCTGTTAGAATTTGTTGCTAGCAATATTTCAACATAATAAGAGCCAATGTTAGCTAAATTTTTTGCAATTGTAGTTTTACCACAGCCGGCAGGACCATATAGAATAATTGACGGAACTTTACCGACCTCCATCACTGCAGATATAATGCCAGAATTACCAAATAAATGTTTCTGCCCTATTATATCACCAAAATCAATTGGTCGTAAAATCTCTGCTAATGGCTTGTTATTTATTTCATTCATTAATTAGTTGATAATTTGAAATTTATTTATTAAAATATTTTTTTATAATTCAACTTTAATAAATCTTTTAAAACAAGACATCCTTTTAAAGAAAAGCAAGGAAGCTAAAAATATAAATTTATCCAATATTAATTCTAAATAAGAATGAGTAAAGCAATTTCTAAAAATAACAAGGAAAAAATACCAGATAAATCTAAAAGAGATTTTGTTACCACAACTGCCTACGCAACAGCCGGAGTAGGAGCTGCCTGCCTAGCACTACCAATGATTGATTCAATGAATCCAGCAGCCGATGTTGCCGCCCTTGCCTCTGTAGAAGTCAATATTTCAAATATTAAAATTGGCGAAGAGAAAAAAATTATGTGGCGCGGAAAACCCATTTTTATCAAAAGAAGATCAGAATCTGACATAAAATCAGCTCAAAACACTGCTTTAGAAGAATTAAAAGACCCTCAAACAGATGCTGATAGAGTTAAAAAAGACAAAGAAGAATGGCTTGTTACAATTGGCATATGCACTCATTTAGGCTGTGTACCAATGGGAAATGCCGGTGAATATAAGGGTTGGTTTTGCCCTTGTCACGGTTCAGTTTACGACACTTCAGGACGCATCAGAAAAGGCCCTGCACCAAAAAATCTTGAAATACCCCCTTATCAATTTCTTGATAATAATACAATTAAAATAGGATAATTATGGCCGGAAAAATTGAAAATGACTTAGAAAAAAGCTTAGTTGAAACATCTAAGACTGCAAAATGGATCAACGATAGACTACCAATAATTTCTTTTATTGAAAATACCTTCTTAAAACACCCATATCCAAAAAATTTAAGTTATTTTTGGAATTTTGGCTCAATACTCGGCATAGCATTACTTGTACAAATAATCACTGGAATTTTACTTTCCATGCATTATATTCCAAACACTGAAATGGCCTTTGAATCGGTGGAACACATCATGAGAGACGTTAGATATGGCTGGCTTTTACGCTATGCTCACGCTGTTGGTGCTTCCATGTTTTTTGTGGCAGTTTATATTCATATGGGTCGCGGATTATTCTTTGGTTCCTATAAAGCTCCTCGAGAACTAATCTGGTGGTTTGGTATTATTATCTTCTTACTTATGATGGCAACTGCATTTATGGGCTATGTTCTACCTTGGGGTCAAATGAGCTTTTGGGGCGCTACGGTCATAACCAATCTATTCTCTGCTATTCCTGTAATTGGAGAATCAATAGTAACATGGCTTTGGGGTGGTTATTCGGTTGATAATCCAACTTTAAACCGCTTCTTTGCTTTACATTACTTACTACCATTCATAATTGTAGCAATGGTATTACTTCACCTTATAACATTACATAAATCAGGATCAGCTAATCCCAGCGGCGTTGAGATTAAAACCAAAAAAGACATTATACCTTTTCATCCATATTTTACCATTAAAGACATCTTAGGATTTTGTGTATTTTTTATAATATTTGGCTATTTTCTATTCTTTTATCCAAACGCATTAGGACATCCAGATAATTACATACCAGCTAATCCAATGGTTACTCCAGCTCACATTGTTCCAGAATGGTATTTTTTACCTTTTTATGCAATTTTAAGAGCAATACCAGATAAATTAGGTGGTGTTTTAATGATGTTTGGCTCAATTATGATATTATTTGTTTTACCTTGGCTGGATACCAGTAAAGTAAAAAGTGGAATCTACAGACCGGTATTTAAATGGGTTTATGCTGTTTTTGTTGTTAATTTTATTATTTTAGGGTGGTTAGGTCAAGCTCCAGCCGAGGGGGTCTACATTATAGCATCCAGAATAGCAACATTTTATTACTTTGCTTACTTCTTGCTAATTTTACCTTGGCTTGGAAAAAATGAAAAAACTTTACCCCTGCCAGAATCAATTGATGCGGATTATAAAAAACATCATTAAATTGAATTAATATTTATGAAAAATTTACTAAAAATAATATTTATATTCTTAGCTTTTAATGCAAATGTTTTAGCATCTGGCGGTGAGAATTCAGCCCTAAAACCAAAACAATTAAAATGGGAATTTGATGGTTTCTTTGGTCGCTTCGACAAATCCTCAATTCAAAGAGGTTTTCAAGTTTATAAAGAAGTTTGCTCATCTTGCCATGGAATGAAATTATTCTCCTATAGAAATCTTGAAGCAGCTGGTTTCGATAAAGAAGAGGTAAAACAAATAGCTTCTGAATATCTTATTATGGATGGCCCTAATGATGAAGGTGAAATGTTTGAAAGATTAGCTTTACCATCAGATAAATTTGTTGGACCATTCGAAAATGACAACGCTGCCAGAGTAGCAAATGGAGGGGCGCTTCCTCCCGATTTATCCCTTATAACTAAATCCAGACCAGACGGACCAAATTATATATATTCACTAATCAGAGGCTATAAAAAAGCTCCGGAACATTTTGAACTAACAGAAGGAAAATATTATAATCCTTATTTTGAGGGCAGACAAATTGGCATGATGCCACCATTAGAAGATGATGAAATAGTTGAATATCAAGACGGAACTTACGCTACAAAAGAGCAAATGACAATAGATATTGTTAATTTCCTGCAATTCGTAGCCGAAGGAGAAATGGAGGCCAGAAAAAAAATGGGTATAAGATCCACTTTATTCTTAATTATATTAACCATATTATTTGCAATTGCCAAAAGAAGAGTTTGGAGTAAAGTAAAATAACCAATAATTAAAAATTATGTCATTTAAATTTGAAAAAGAAAATTTAAAAAAAGTAGCAGATATTCTAAAAAAATATCCAGAAAATAGAAAAAAATCTGCTGTAATGCCTTTGCTCGACTTAGCTCAAAGACAAAATGCCAATCATATCACGAAGGAAATAATCTCTTATATCGCTTCAATGCTTGATATGGCAGAAATCAGAGTCTATGAGGTGGCAACATTTTACTCAATGTATAATTTAAAACCAGTTGGTAAATATTTATTACAAATCTGCGGCACAACACCTTGCATGCTAAGAGGAAGCGCAGATTTAATCAAATTATGCAAAGAAAAATTTAATATTGGTCTAAATGAAACTTCAAATGATAAATATTTTACCTTAAAAGAAGTTGAATGTTTAGGAGCCTGTGTTAATGCTCCCATGGTTCAAATTAATGATGATTATTATGAAGATTTAAATGTCGAAAACTTTGAAGCAATATTAAATAATTTAAAAAGCGGGAAAGCTGTTAAAATAGGATCCCAAACTAATAGACAATGCTCAAAATCAATTTAAACAATTTAACTAATTATGAAATCTAATAATTTAAGCAAATTAGCAACAAAAAGAGTTGAAGCCACAATGGGTGGTGGTAAAGATCGAATCAAAATTCAACATTCAAAAGGAAAGCTAACCGCTAGAGAAAGAATAGAAGTTCTCCTAGATCCAAATTCATTTGAAGAATATGGCCTGTATGTTGAACATAGATGTAATGATTTTAATATGGAGAAAAAGAAACATGCTGGCGACGGTGTTGTTACTGGTCAAGGAACAATAAATGGTCGATTAGTTTTTGTTTATAGTCAAGATTTTACAGTTATGGGAGGATCTCTTGGTGAGGCTCATGCAAAAAAAATCTGTCGCATCATGGATAAAGCTGTCACAGTAGGAGCTCCAATAATTGGTATTAATGATTCCGGAGGAGCTAGAATACAAGAAGGTGTCGATTCCCTTGGCGGCTTTGGTGATATTTTTCAAAAAAATATTGATGCCAGCGGAGTTGTGCCTCAAATCTCATTAATCATGGGGCCATGTGCTGGTGGCTCGGTATACTCACCAGCTTTGACTGATTTTGTTATAATGGTCGAAAAATCATCTTACATGTTTGTAACTGGTCCTGATGTAGTAAAAACAGTTACCCATGAAGACATAACTCAGGAAGATTTAGGTGGAGCCAAGGTTCACACTGAGAAAAGCGGAGTAGCTCATTTGGCTTTTAAAAGCGACATCGAAGCTTTACTTCAAGCAAGAAGATTAATTAATTTCCTACCTTTATCCAACAAAGATAAAGTTCCAGAAGTTCCAAATTCAGATACAGCAGATCGCCTAGATGTTTCTCTTGATACATTAATTCCTGATAATTCAAACCAACCTTATGATATGGGTGAATTAATCGAAAAAATTGTTGATGAAGGAGACTTTTTTGAAATACAGCCAAATTACGCCAATAATATTATTATCGGCTTTGGCAGATTAGAGGGTAGTACCGTAGGTATTATAGCGAATCAACCAATGAATCTAGCGGGATGCCTCAATATTGAGGCCAGCGAAAAAGCAGCGCGCTTTATCAGATTTTGTGATTGCTTTAATATTCCAATAGTTACTTTTGTTGACGTTCCAGGTTTCTTGCCAGGTAAAGATCAAGAGCATAACGGCGTCATTCGTCACGGTGCCAAACTTTTATATGCTTATGGCGAAGCTACTGTGCCAAAGATTACAGTAATTGCTCGAAAAGCCTATGGTGGTGCTTATATTGTTATGAATTCCAAACATTTAAAGGGTGATATAAATTACGCTTGGGCCGATGCTCAAATTGCAGTAATGGGGCCAGAAGGGGCTGTAGAGATTATCTCTAGAAAAGAAATTAAAGAAAATCCAAATTCAAAAGATCAAATAGTTAATGATTATAGAGAGAAATTTGCCTCACCTTTTGTAGCAGCTTCTCGTGGATTTTTAGATGAAGTCATAAGACCTAGAAATACTAGAAAAAGAATCTGTAAATCTTTGCAAATTCTAAAAAATAAAGAAGTAACAAAGCCTTGGAAAAAACACGATAACCTACCTTTGTAAAATAATAAAGAATAGATTGCATCATACTGTATCATTTTGATACAGTATGTATTAATTTAATACATATTATGTATCATTTTACTACATAACTTAACGCTGAATCTATTTCTGCAAAATATAACCATGACCACGCACAGTTTGTAAAAAATTTGGCTGTTTTGGGTTATCTTCTATTTTACGGCGCAAGCGCGTAATTTGCACATCTATACTTCTTTGATCAACATTGTTACAAGATTTAGATAATTCATCTCGTGAAATTTTCTTACCCAAATTCTGACAAAGAATTTTTAAAATATTCGCCTCGCTTTCAGTAATATGAATATAATCATCATTCTTTTTTAACCTCACATCCTCTGAATTAAAAATAAAATTACCAAATTTATAATTTGCAGATGTAAGATTATAAGATGTTTTTCTATTTAGAATATTTTTTATTCTTAGTAAAAGCTCTTTAGGCTCAAATGGTTTTGCCAAATAATCATCTGCTCCAGCTTCCAAGCCTTCAATTCTATCTTCAATCTCAGCCATGGCAGTTAACATTAAAATTGGTATTTTATTATTATTTTTTCTTAGATCCTTCGCAAATTCAATACCGCTTAAATGAGGCATCATAACATCCAGCACTAAAATATCAAAATCCTTCTTATTAATAATTTCTTTTGCCTCTAGGGCATTTTTTGCTAGATTAACAATAAAATTATTATCTTCTAGAAACTTACCTAAAAGGCTTCTTAGCCTAGTATCATCGTCTATAACAAGAATTTTATTCATGATTTATAAAAATATTTATTTTAAATTAATAATTACTATCTTATAATGTAATTAAATTCACCTTTAAAATGATTAATATTTTACCATTTAAAAATCATTCACGAAGTAAATCCTGATATTATTATAAAAATACCAGGAATAAATGTAAACTAATATATCTTAATTAATTAAAATGCTCAATAAAATAATAGATGGAAAATCTATAGCCGCTGATTTACAAAAAAACATTGCAATTGAAGTAGAAAAAATTAAAAAAGATTATGCAATTATACCATCTTTAGCAGTAATCTTAATAGGAAACGATCCTGCAAGTAAGGTTTACGTTGGCAGTAAGGAAAAAGCGGCTCACAAAATTGGCATGAATTCCATTACCTATAAATTATCTTCTGATATTACACAAGAAGAGCTAATTAACAAAATCGAAGAATTAAATAATAATAATAAAATACATGGTATTTTAGTACAATTACCCCTTCCTAAACATATTAATACAAACACCATTATTCACACCATTGATCCTAAAAAAGATGTAGATGGATTTCACGTAATTAATGTAGGAAAATTATCAATTGGTCAAATCTCTGGTCAAGACAAAGCCTTAATACCATGCACACCCCAAGGATGTCTTCATTTAATGAAATCGGCACTTGGCAACGATTTAAAAGGCCTGGATGCCTTAGTAATAGGTACCTCTAACATTGTTGGCAGGCCATTAGCTCGCTTACTAATGCTTGAAAAATGCACCGTAACCATAGCCAATTCAAGAACAAAAAATCTCAAAGAAAAATGCTTAAATAGCGACATAATAATAAGCGCGACAGGAGTATCCAACCTCATCACTTCAGATATGGTAAATGAAAATACAACTATTATTGATGTTGGAATTAATCGCATAACCTTAGAAGACGGTACCAGTAAATTAGTTGGAGACGTTAATTTCAGTGAATTAATAAAAAAGGTAAAATTTATAACCCCGGTTCCAGGAGGTGTTGGCCCTATGACTATTTCTTATTTACTAAAAAATACCTTAGAATCTTGTAAAAAATTTATAACTTAATATAGAATGAAAAAAAATAAAAATAACGAAAACGAAACAGATTTCACCTCTAAAGAAATTGAAGAGAGAATGATAATGCGCCAAATGAAAGAGGACATCAGAAAAGAGAAAATACGCGCTATTTTAGCAAAATATAGAAAAAAAATTATTGCTATTTCTTCTATAGCCATTTTAATTATTTCAACTTTTATATTTTATGAAATTTATGAACATAATAAAAGCGTCAAATATTCAAAGCTTCTACATCAAGTTCTTTTTCTAGAAAATACAGGGCAAAATGAGGATATTACACAAACATTACATAAAATATTCGAAGATCGCTCCGCTCCAAATTCTATAAAATCTCTTGCCCTAATGAAATACGGATCCAAATTAGTTGCAGAAAATAAAATAGAAGAAGCTGTTGAAACCTATATAAAAGCTAGTCAAATTAAGAATTCAGATCATTATTTTACAGATCTAGCTGGATTATTAGCAATAAAATCCATGATTGATAGTGGTAATGTAGAATTTTATGATAAAATAAATGACCTAATATCAAAATTTGAAAAAGAAACCATGGCATTAAAATCTTTTATCTTAGAGCAAAAAGCTATTTTCAACTGGATTCAAGGAGATAAAAAAGCAGCTTACGATATATTTTACAATTTATCGCTTGATGTTGAAGCTCCTAAGGCTTTAAAAAATAGAGCTCTAGAATTTAGCAAAATTGTAAAATAATATTAAATTCTTTACCCATGCTATTTTCCATCTAATGAAAATGATTCATAAAATTATAAATTTTATTAAGATTGTACTATTTTTTACAATTTTAATCTCTTGCTCCAAAAAAGAACAAATTCAAGATGCTATTTCTATTTTTCCAGATCTTAACATCATTCAACTAGATGATTCCCTAAAAGAAAAATCAATAAAACTACCCCAGCAGCAAGAAAATGACTCTTGGACAGGCAGAAGTAATATTGCTAATCTTCTAAATATTGAGAATTTCTCTTTTTCTGATAAAATTAATGATTCAGATTCATCTATTTATAGTTATAAATTTCTAGGCAAAAACCATAGAGCGTCACCACCAATTATTCATAAAAATACCGCCTATTTAATTGATCATAAAGGCAGAATTACTTCCTTTGATTTAAAAAATAACAAAAAAAATTGGCAAATAAAACCATTTAAAACAAAATTTAAAAATGGAAAGATATATCTAAATAATGGTAAATTATTTGCCACTTCCGGCTATAATTATTTAGCAGCTATCGATATTGAAAAAGAATCTGTTTTATGGTCCAAAAAAATTAACTCTTTAATCATTTCTGCGCCCATTGCCAGTAAAGAACAGGTTCTAGCAATCACCTCTGACAATAAAACATATGCTTTTAATGCAAATAATGGTAATATTAACTGGATTCATGAAGCGATCGATAAAAATACCGCAATCCTAGGAGCCTCTGATCCTGTTTTTTACAAAAATCATGTTTTTAGCTCTTATTCTTCTGGGGAAATATATGTTTTGAATCAAAAAAATGGAGAAATTGGCTGGTTTTATAATCTAAACATCAATAAAGCAATTAATTCTGATTTTATTTTAAATGACATTGACAATGTCCCAATTATTAAAGACGATATTATTTACGCCGTTGGTAATGGCGGTCTAATGATGGCCATTAAAATTAATAATGGCGCTGTTTTATGGAAAAGTAAAATAGCTTCAATTTCAGATTTCTGGATTGTAAATGATTTTATTTATTTAATTGATAGTGATAATAATTTATTATGTTTAGACAGAAAATTTGGCAAGGTTAAATGGCACGCTCAATTAGATAAGAATATTGATGATAAAATTACCTATCATGGTCTTATTATGGCTGGAGATAATTTAATTTTATCCAACTCAAATAAAGAAATACTATTAATCTCACCAAAAAACGGAGAAATTTTACAAAGAAAAAAATTCTGGAATAATTTTTATCACAGCCCAACTATTGCTAATAAGAAAATATATTTTAATATTTTGGGAAAATTTACCAATAAATTACTTATATTAGAATAATTCACAAAATGATAAATTTACCAAAGAAATATAAACATTTCGATGCAGAAAAAAAATGGCAGAATTTTTGGTCTGAAAATAAAATCTATAAATGGGAGAAGGACCTACCGCGTGACCAAACCTTTGTTATAGATACTCCTCCACCAACTGTTTCCGGTGTTTTACATATGGGTCATGTATTTTCCTATGTGCAAGCTGATTTTATTGCACGCTATCAAAGAATGAAGGGTAAAACAGTTTTTTACCCAATGGGATTTGATGATAATGGCCTTCCAACCGAAAGATTAGTGGAAAAGGTTAAAAAAATTCGAGGTGTCGATATGGATCGAGCCGATTTTGTTAAAGAATGTCAAAGCGTAGTTGATGAAGCTGAAGAGCAATTTGAAGAATTATTTAACTCAGTAGCATTATCAGTTGACTGGGATGAAAAATATCAAACCATTTCAGCACAATCACAAAAAATATCACAACTTTCTTTCATCGATCTATTCAATAAAGGTCTTGTTGAAAGAAAAATGGAGCCGGTTTTATGGGACATCGTTGACAGAACAGCTCTTTCACAAGCTGATCTAGTTGATAAAGAAAAACCTAGTGCAATGCATTACATAAAATTCTCTATCTTAGATAATGATCAAGAAATTACCATTGCAACCACCCGCCCCGAGCTTCTATCTGCATGTGGCGCCGTTATTGTTAATCCAGAAGATGACAGATATAAAGATTTAATCGGCAAAAAAGCCATAACTCCATTATTTGGCGTCAAAGTTGATATTATTGCCGATGAAATGGCACAAATCGATAAAGGAACAGGAGCGGTAATGTGCTGTACTTTTGGTGACGAAACCGATATCTTATGGTGGAAAAAATATAATTTACCTTTAAGGTTAATTTTATGTAAAGATGGAAAAATAACCGATCCAGATTTAACAAATTTAGATATAATTGAATTTGAATCTGGCCAATTAGATAAAAATAATGTTATCAATTTAGCAGATACTAAGAAATATTTTACTCAAATAGCTGGTTTAAGCTATAAAGAAGCTAGAAAAATTACAATTTCTTTAATAGAGCAAAAAAATCTATTAGTAAAATCAGAGGATATTACCCATAATACCAAATGCGCCGAAAGATCAGGAGTGCCAATTGAAATCTTAGTTGTACCACAATGGTTTATCAAGATTCTTGACATTAAAGAGCAATTAAAAGAAAAGGCCGCTGAATGTAATTGGTATCCTCATTTTATGAAGGTCAGAATTGATCAATGGATTGATGGAATTTCTTGGGATTGGTGTATTTCAAGACAACGCTTTTTTGGCGTACCCTTCCCTATTTGGTATTCTAAGAAAAAAGGAGAAGAAGGCAAAATATTAGTTGCAAACACTGATCAATTGCCATGCGATCCATTAAAAGCTCTACCTAAGGGCTATAAGGCCGAAGAGATAGTAGCAGAAACTGATATTATGGATACCTGGGCTACATCTTCTGTTTCTCCGCAATTATCGTCTCATGGCATTACAGAAAATCTAACTAGTAATGCTGATATAGAGCGTCATAAAAAACTATTTCCCGCTGATCTACGCCCCCAAGCTCATGAAATCATTAGAAGCTGGGCCTTTTATACAATAGTTAAAGCCTATCTTCATGAAGAAACTATTCCATGGCTCAATTTAATGATATCAGGTTGGTGCTTAGCATCTGATAAAACCAAAATGAGCAAATCAAAAGGCAATGTTATAACTCCAAATGCTTTAATAGAAGAAAAAGGCAGTGATGTTGTGCGCTACTGGGCCTCAACCTCACATTTAGGATGTGATACCGCTTATAGTGAAGATGTCTTAAAAATAGGTGGCAAATTATTAAATAAATTATTCAATGCTGCTAAATTTACTTGTACTAATTTTGACTCTTTACAATACAAGCCAAAAACAGTAATTTTAGACATTAAAGAAAATCTAATTTTTAAAAAATCAGATTTATGGATTTTAAGCAAATTACATAAAATAATTGCAAAATCTGAAGCAGAATTTGAAAAATTCGAATATGCTAAAGCCAGAGAAGCAGTAGAAGATTTCTTCTGGAATGATTTTTGTGATAACTACCTAGAAATAGCTAAAGTTAGAGCTTATGGAATTAAGGCACAAAAATATGAAAATATTGATTTAACTAATGAAGAAAAAACTAACATCATTAAAGCACAACAAAGCGCTTTAATAACTCTATATCACTGCCTAGAAACACTTTTAAGACTATTAGCGCCATTCATTCCTCATCTATGTGAAGAATTATTTCAGGCAATTTTTAATCAAGATAATACCTCTTTATCAATCAATAGCAGGGGTTCTTGGCCAAATTTAGAAGATCATTATAAAAATGATGAATTAGCAAATAATACTAAATCCATGCTGGAAGTAATTAGTCATATCAGAAAATTTAAATCAGATAATAATATTTCACTTCGAACTCAATTGAAATCCTTTCAGATTCACAGTAATTCTAATTTTGATGGATTTCTAGAAGATTTGCGTGATGTTACTAACGCTCAAGAAATTATTGTCAATAAAACCAAAAATAATCAAGTAGAAATTAACTCTATTACATTATTATAATTGCTAAATATAAATCTTATTTATGAGGCCATCAAAAATTCTTAGATCACTTTCTTCTGCTACCGCTCTTAGGCAAAATATTCACAACTTCATAATAGCCAGATCACTTTCCTCAACCACTTCTAACGATAAGGATATTCACACTTTACAAATACCCAAAATCGTATCTGAAATTATCCATGACAGAGCTAATAATCTCTTAAGAGTTGCCAATGATTCCTTGGTACAGATGAAAAATCCAAATCACGAAACTTTAAATCGTATTGCCAAAAAAGAACTATCTGACATTTTAAAAGCAAGCCCAGAACTTCATGAAGAGTTTCAATATATAAAAGAGAACAGATTTAAAATCATTGAGATTAACGGATGGAATCTTCCTGAGTTCAAACTAGAAAATTTACCTAAAAATGCAAAAGATTTAGAAAATCCAGCTTTCATCAAAAATATAATACCCGCTCAAATCTTATTACATATGTTTAATCAAGGTCTTGGAATAGAATTGGCAGAAAAGGGAGCTTTTAATAGTTTTGTATGCCCACTTGATTCCAGGTCACTAACTCAAGGAAATGGAGAGCTGGATTGGCATAGAGACGGATGGCAGATGAGCGAGCGTTATAAAAATTTTGAACAATATATCAGCTTAATAGGAGTCTTGGGTCAAGAAGGAGTCCTAACACAAGTCATTACCTCTGGCGATATTAAGAAGCATTTCGAAGAAATAGAACGAAAAGATATTTTACAAGCATTATCGCAACCATATATTGTGTCCCGAGAAGATTTTCTATATGTTAAGAAGCCTGTTCTCTCAAAAGACGAGGGTATTAATTTTTCCAGCAGGGCTGCAAAATCATTTATTTGCGAAAGTGACTTTCAAATGGAGGCATTAGAACATCTTGTACATTATCTAGAAAATGCAGAACCCACATATAGTACAGAACTAGAAAATGGAAAAATGATTGTAATTGACAATAGTAAAGCCATACACTGCAGAAAATTTGAAGACCCCAATACAAAGATCAGTGCCAGAATGGCAATAAGGGGATTTGGGGATCAGAGCGAAGACAAAGCCATTAGATAGTATCAAAATCCT
Source organism: uncultured Rickettsiales bacterium (assembly GCA_905478245.1). Taxonomy (GTDB): domain Bacteria; phylum Pseudomonadota; class Alphaproteobacteria; order Rickettsiales; family UBA1997; genus CAJQHT01. The sequence continues at coordinate 32,990 of CAJQHT010000009.1, forward strand.
AAATTTCAAATCTAATCATTTCATCATAGCTTGGCCTTCTTCTAATAATCTCAAAATTCTTACCATCAATCATAATTTCTGGTATTAACGGGCGAGAATTATATTCATTAGACATTGAGGCACCATAGGCACCACAAGAGTAAAGAGCAAGAAGATCTCCTTGTTTTGGATCGATCAATAAACGATTCTTGGCCAATATATCGGTAGTTTCGCAAACCGGACCTGCAATGTCAAATCTTTTAGCAGCTCCATTCTTTTTGCTAATCTGAACTAACTTATGATAAGAATCATAAAGGCCAGGGCGCATTAAATCGTTCATTGCCCCATCAATTATTAAAAAATCTTTAAAATCCGTATGTTTATGATAAATAATTTGCGTAATTAAAGCGGCACTATTACCAATCAAAGCCCTACCAGGAGCAATGGTCACGGAAACACTCAACTCTAAAGCAATATCTTTAATTATCTTCGCATATTCTTCTATAATTATTGGATTCTCGTCATTATAAATGATTCCAACGCCACCACCAAAATCAAGACTTTTAATATCAAAGCCATTTTGGCGTAGAGTTATACATAATTCTTTAATTTTTGCAAAAGCATTTTTAAATGGCTCTAAAGATGTGATTTGTGAACCAATATGAGTAGCAATTCCATGAATTTTAATATTAGATAATTTACTAGCTTTTTCATATAAATCTTCAGCCAAGTGAATGTCAACACCAAATTTATCACCCTTTCTGCCTGTTGAAATTTTATCATGAGTTTTAGCATCAACATCAGGATTAACTCTTAAAGAAAATTTAGCAATCTTGTCAATTTTACGCGCAACCTCATTAAGTAAATATAATTCAGGCTCAGATTCCACGCTAAACTCCTCAACTCCTTCATTTAAAGCATATTCAATCTCATCAGCTTTTTTTCCCACTCCAGCAAAAACAATATTTTTTGGCTCAATTCCAGCCTTAATTGCACGATAAATTTCACCTTTTGAAACTACGTCAATGCCTGCACCCATCGCTGCAAATATTTTAACAATATTTATATTAGGATTAGCTTTAATAGCATAGCAAATCTTATGATCAATTTCCTTAAAAGCATTATAAAAAACTTGATAATTTTCAATAATATTTCTTCTACTGTAGCAATAAAATGGAGTACCTACTTCTTTAGCAATATCAGATATTTTTAGCCCTTCTACTGATAGCTGATCATCTATAAAATTAAAATACTTCATTTACTTTATAATATTTATTAGTTAGTATTAGGCCACTCATTAAAGATGGACTTTGGTATAGCGCCAGAATCAATATTTAAAATGATAATTAATATAATAATAATAATCAATCAAATTGCACAAGGTGAGCAAGAAAGAGGGCAGCTTAAATTTTAAAATAAATCAAATAAATTTTACCGTAGGGGATTTAGAGGGTAATTATGATAAAATAAAAACAGAATATAATAATTCTCAGAATAAAGATTTAGATTTAATAATTTTTAGCGAATTGTCATTAAGTGGCTATCCACCTGAAGACTTACTGCAAAAAGAATATTTCATCAAAGAAATTGAATTAAAAATTAATGATTTATGTAAAATCACTAAAAATAAACATACCGCAATTATCATTGGCGCCCCATTATTTTTCTTAAGTCGCTTTGAAGAGAAATTTTTACATAATTGCGCTTTATTAATAGAGGATGGAGAAGTAAAAAAAATTGCGGAAAAAAATAATATACCGAATCAGGGCATATTCGATGAAAAAAGATATTTTAAGGCTGGCAATAATTTAAAAATTATAAATTTTAGAGATTTTAATATAGCAATGCTTATTTGCGCTGATATATGGTCAAAAAAGAACGCCTTTCTATTGCAAAACAAAGATCTTGATGCTGTGATCGTTATTAACGCTTCCCCTTTTAGTGTGGAAAAAATTAAACAAAGACATGATGTTACCATGGAATTTGTAAATTTACTCAAAACTCCATTAATATATGTTAATCAAGTTGGAGGTCAAGATGGTGTAGTTTTTGATGGATCTTCATTTGTCTTAGATAAAAATGGCAATAAAATTATTCAACTAGCTGAATTCTCTCAAGATAGTCAAATATTCAACATTAGCCATGACGGACTTATTAACGATCAAAAAGAACCTATAGCAACAGTCGTAGATATTAATCAAGAACTACATAGAGTTTATAATTGCTGCATTTTAGGGATAAGAGACTATCTGGGTAAAAATGGTTTTCAAAAAATTATTATTGGCATGAGTGGCGGCATTGATTCAGCTCTTTGTGCCGCTATGGCAGTTGATGCAATTGGCTCTAAAAATGTTAAATTAATGGCCCTGCCCTCAAAATTCAATTCTAAAACTAGCTTTGATGACGCTATCTCGTGCAGTAAGAATCTTGGAATTAAATTAGAATCCATAGAAATTAATAATATATTTTCTAGCTTTAATAATGCCTTATCACAACAATTTTCAGGCAAAAAGAATGATTTAACCGAAGAAAATCTGCAATCACGAATTAGAGGTAATATTTTAATGGCATTATCTAATAAATTAGGCCATTTATTACTCTCAACTGGCAATAAATCAGAAATGGCAGTTGGCTATGCCACAATTTATGGAGATATGTGTGGAGCCCTTAACCCACTTAAAGATATTTATAAAAGCGATATTTTTGAATTAGTAAAATGGAGAAACAACAATATCCCAAATATTTCAATTTATAGAAAGAAAAATATTATACCCCAAAATATTATCATAAAAGAACCAACCGCAGAATTAAGAGATAATCAAAAAGATAGCGACTCCCTGCCAGAATACGAAATTCTAGATAAAATATTATTTCACATAATAGAGGGGGAAAAATCAATAGATAACATTATAAATCTTGGTTTTGCAACAAATATTGTAAAAAAAGTTGCAAATTTATTCTATAAAAGCGAATATAAAAGAAAGCAATCGGTAATTGGCATAAAGATTTCTGAAATGTCTTTTGACAAGGATCGAAGATATCAAATTACTAATAAATTTTGGAGATAAATTATGACAAATAACTTAAATTATGCAGGATTTTGGAGAAGATTATCAGCTAGTCTCATTGATATATTAATTAGCTTACCAATTTTAATTTCCATCATCTATTTATTTGGATTAGAAAAATATCTAGAAATAACCATAGATGATAACTTTAATTCCTATGCCAAAAATCAATATTTTATTCTAAATAGATTGTTAATTGACCTAATTTCAATTACCGTTGTTGCGACCTATTCTATTTTATCAATATCATCTACAAAACAAGCAACAATTGGCAAAAGAATATTCAATATTTATGTCACTGATATTAATGGAGAAAAACTTACAAGATTAAAGGCTACAAAAAGATTCTTTGCCTCAATATTTCTAACCACGATAACATTGGGAATTGGCTTACTTATAATAGCATTTACCAAGGAAAAGACAGCACTTTACGATATTTTATGTGCCACAAGAGTAATAAGAAGAGCAAATAATAATGAATAATAGGAAAATTAGATGCAGATTTGCCCCCTCCCCAACGGGATATTTACATATTGGCAATATCAGAACTGCTATTATAAATTATTTATTTGTTAAAAAAAATGAAGGAGAATTTCTGCTGCGTTTTGACGATACAGATGAGCAAAGAGTAAAAGAAGAATATAAAGAAGCCATCATTGAAGATATGAATTGGCTTGGCCTAAATCATGATCAAAATATTATTCAGCAATCGCAAAGATTAGAACTTTATCAAAAAGCAAAAAATAAATTAATTGAATCTAATCGCATTTATGAATGCTTTGAAACAGCTGAAGAGCTTAATTTACAAAGAAAAAGTCAAACCATAAATGGCCAAAGACCAATTTACGATAGAGCAGCACTGAATTTAACTGACCAACAAAAAGAAAATTTCAGAAAAGAAGGCAGAAAATCATATTGGCGCTTTTTATTAAAAGACCAGATCACATCTTGGCAGGACGGTGTTAGAGACAATATAAAATTTGAAGGTTTACATTTTAGTGATCCGGTAATTATACGTGAAAATGGCCTACCAACCTATACTTTTTGCAGTGTTGTTGACGATATTGATCTTAACATTACCGACATCATCAGGGGCGAAGACCACATCACCAACACCGCCATTCAAATTCAAATATTTCAGGCATTAGAAGCAGAAAATATTCCAAATTTCTCACATTTAGCCCTTGTTAAAGCTAATGAAGGCAAGATCTCTAAAAGAATAGGTGGTTTTGACATCAGATCTTTAAGAAAAGAGGGATTTGAAGCCTTATCCATCATAAATCTACTGCCGCAAATAGGAGTCTCAAAAAGCTTAGAGGTAAAATCTGCTATTGAAGAATTAATAGCCAATTTTAATCTAAAGAATTTTAGCAAATCAGCCACAAAATATAATTTAGATGAATTAAAAAATATTAATCAAAAATTATTGCAAATCTTACCATTTTCAGAAATTGAAAAATCTCTTAAAAATTCTAATATTAATCTTAATATCAGTGAAGAGTTTTGGCATAATATTAAAAATAACCTTGAATTTCTACATGAAGCACAAGATTGGATAAATATTTGTCAAAATAATCTGCGTCACCAACATCAAAAGGAAGATTTCGAATTATTAAAAACAGCTAAAGATAATCTTCCACAAAAAATAGACCAAGATACTTGGCAAATTTGGATCAATAATATCAAGCAAAATAGTAATAAAAAAGGCAAAGAACTCTTTATGCCCCTTAGACTAGCCCTCACCGGCAAGGAAAACGGTCCAGAATTAAAAAACATCTTACCTCTTATAAAAAGAGAGGAAATTTTAGCAAGATTAACTTAAAAAATAAAATAATATGCTTTTAAAATTATTATTAAAAATTTGGCCGTCATTTATTCCAATAATTAGCTATATTTTATGGATTATTATTCAAGGCATGATTCAAAATTATCTCAAAAAGAAGCAATTTATTGAAGCAGAATTTGAAGAATTAGATAAGAATGGCAAAAAAATCAAAAAAAATGATCATTTTTCCTTAAAAAACCCTAGATTTATTGCAATCATCTATTTAAGCCTAGCATTTATGATTTTCTCTTTATTATTTTTTGCAATTTTTGAGAAGCCACAAAAGGGATCTTATGTGCCAGCTAAGAATGAAAATGGTAAAATAATACCCTATAATATCAAATAAACCTAATGCCACCCTTAGACAAAGTATTAATATCCGTTCAGGAAGCCCAGATAACTTTTGGTAAAACTACTCTTTTCGAAAATTTAAATTTCAATATTCATAGTAATAGCAAAATATGTCTCATTGGTAAAAATGGCGCTGGGAAAAGCACCTTAATGAATATAATTTCAAATAAATACGAATTAGATAGCGGTAAAAGAATTGAAGTGCCAAATCTTACCATTGGCTATTTAGAGCAAGAAATTCAATTTGATAATAATCAGAAATTATTTGATTATTTATTTCTAGGATTAGAAAAAGAAGAGCAAATAGATGAAAATTCCTATATTATTGAAGCTATGGCTCATAATTTAAAGATAGATATTAATAATATTATGGGAAATTTATCAGGAGGACAATTAAGAAGAGCGGCGCTGGCAAAATCCCTAATTCAAGATCCAGATCTATTATTACTAGACGAACCAACAAATCATCTTGATTTTGAATCAGTAAAGTGGCTTGAAAATTACTTAAATTCCTATAATGGTACTTTTCTTTGCATTAGTCATGATCGCACATTCTTAAAAAATATTTCTAATAAAGTATTCTGGCTTGATAGGGGAAATGTTAGAGTTTGCCCAAAAGGATATAGTTATTTTGAAGAATGGTCAAACATGCTATTAGAGCAAGAAAGTAGAGAATTACATAATCGTAAAAGTATTTTATCTCTAGAGGAAGAATGGGCAAATCGAGGAGTTAAGGCTAGAAGAAAAAGAAACGTTAGAAGAATAGATGAAATGAGAACAGAAAAAAGCAAATTAGAATCTGATCTAAGTTCATTTAGAAAAGCTACCCGAAAGCTAGAAATAAAAGAAATTAAGGTTAGTGATTCTTCAAAAATTATTGCCACTTTCATCAAGGCTAATAAAGAATTTCAAAATGAACAGAAAAAAGAGATTATTTTAAATAATTTTAATCTAAAAATTATGAAAGGTGATAAAATTGGAATTCTTGGCAATAATGGCTCAGGAAAAACAACATTTCTAAAAATGTTAATTGGCGAATCAGAGCCAGATTCAGGTAAAATAAAATTAGCCAAAAATATTGATATTGCTTATTTCGATCAAAAAAGATCAAATTTAAAAAGTGACGAAAGCCTAAAAAAGAATTTATGCCCAAATGGCGGAGAATATATCGAGGTAATGGGGAAAACTAGGCATGTTTGCGGCTATTTAAAAGATTTTATGTTTGATCCAAAAGCTGCGTCAGAACAAGTTAGTACTCTTTCTGGTGGGCAAAAAAATCGCTTAATGCTAGCCAAAGTTTTAGCTAATCCTAAAAATTGCCTGATACTTGATGAACCAACCAATGATCTAGATATGGATACACTGGATATGCTAGAAGAGATATTATCAAATTATAAAGGTACATTATTGGTAGTTAGTCATGATCGTGATTTTTTAGATAAAACTATTAATAAAATCCTAGCCTTTAATGGCAATGGCGATATTAAATATTATGGCGGAAATTACAGTGATTATGAACAATATATTAAAGAAAAAGAGTTAGAATCCAATAGCCAATCAGAAAATATTAAAAACAACATAAATAATAACAAAAAAACAAAAACCGCAACAAAGAAACTAACCTATAAATTACAATATGAGCTCGACAATATACCTAAAGAAATTGATAAATTAAATCAAGAATTGGAGCAAATAAATCAGAAATTTCTTGATCCTGAATTTTTTGCAGATAATAATTCTGAATCACTATTAATGAAATCAAAAAATATAAGTCAAAAAATTGAAGATCTGGAAAATAGATGGCTTGAATTAGAAGAAATGAAAGAGCAATAGCTCTTAACACTCAGCCTCATCTTTAAAAATATGTATCAAAATAAGACATTATGTATTATTTTGATACATAATACTATATTGAGACAGAACAATATGTATCATTTTGATACATATTAAAAAAATAAAGAACATAAACCTGTCGCCAATCAATAATAAAAAAACGGATCAACTATAGGAATAAATCTAAGCAATTTGCATGGCTGAAGCAGTTTGATCTTTTTGATCTTTTTGTTCCACCCTCTCAACTTCATTAACCTTAGTTACTTTATTTGAAGGCTCAGCTGTACTAATATCCAATCCCGCTTCTGATGCTGTTCTTTTAGGGCGTGATTTTTGATCATTTTGTATGGCAGACTCTGTCAATATAGGATCATTTGGTTCATTAGTCATTATAGGAAGGGGTAGTTTTTTTCCTTCTGCAATACTATTATTCCTACGACTAATACATTCGTTTACCTCCTCAAAAGACTTATACTTACAATATTGTATAATAAATTCATATCCAAATTTATCTTGCTTATTAATACATAAATTTACCAATTCTTTTACTTTAGAATTATTATCATGATTTAAAAAAACATTTAACTGCTTTGATTTATTAATCGATAAATAATCCATAATTATCCCCTTGACACCTGTAACAGAAATATGATCAAAAACTAATTCACTCACCTTACTTTCATAATTTTCAACTGAAATTTGAGAAGAATCTTCATAGCCTCCAGTAAGAAGTGGTAAATTATCAAAAATATGATCTAACGCCCGCCATTTATAATAAAACTTTGTAGCAACCATTATATCTGTGAATTGCCTATAATTATTTCTTGTTACACCCCTACTCCTTAAAGCATTGCGAAAGTCATTAATATTTTCTTGCACAAATGGTAATGCAGCATTTTCTTCAGAAAATAAATAATTAAAATCATTATAAAAATCCTTAACTATACTATTTAATTCTATTCTGAGGAATCGTATTTCTTGCGCTGGACTTAATGTTTTTGAATCTGTTGTTTTTGGCATTTTATACTAATCCTTATGATATGGATGATTATTTATTATAAGATATGAACGATATAGCTGCTCCGATAACATTGCGCGAACCATCATATGTGGGAAAGTCATTTTTCCAAAAGAAATTATTTTATTTGCTGATTTCTTAATGTCATCACTTACTCCATTAGCCCCACCAATTATAAAAGATAAATCCTTTATTGCTTGATTTTGGAATTTGACAATATTATTTGCAAATTCTCGACTAGTGATATTTTCTCCTTTTTCATCAAGTAAAATAATTTTGCTATTTTGTGGTATTTTATTCATAATTAATTGTGCTTCTTTATTTTTAACTTCATCATTACTACCAAAAGCCTTACTATTTATTTCAATTAAATTAATTTTAGTTTTAGTTTTTTTAATATAATCAAAAAATAATGACGAATAAGAACAGTTTTTTTTAAACTTCCCTATTGTTATAATATTTATTTGCATAGAGGATAATATTATTGTAATTTAATTTTAAATATGATATTATCTTATCTTTAATAAAGATCCATATATAAATTTATCATTATGAGTAAAATTGCAATTTACCCTGGCAGCTTTGACCCAATTACATTTGGCCATCTTGATATAATAAAAGGCGCCTTAAAAATTGTTGATCATTTAATTATCGCAGTTGCTAAAGATAATAATAAAAACCCCCTATTCTCTTTAGAAAAAAGGGTAGAAATGGTACAAAATGAGATTAAGGGTTTAATTCAAAATAATAAAATAATCAAAGTTAAGGCATTTGATGGCTTGCTAGTCAATTTCGCCGCTCAAAATAATTCCAAAATTATTATCCGTGGATTAAGAGCTGTCTCTGATTTTGAATATGAATTTCAGATGTCTGGCATGAATTCTAAATTAAATAATGATATTCAAACAATATTTTTACCAGCCTGTGAATCAACACAATTTATTGCTTCCAAACTCGTAAAAGAAGTCGCTAGATTAAACGGTAATATTGATGAATTTGTTTCAAAAAATGTTAAAAAAGAGTTAAATGACATCTTTGGCAAAAAATAAAGATAAAAAACTAATATGGGTTTTAAAAGATGATCGGCCCGGGAATTATTCTCAAGCAATATCACTAGCTAAATCACTGAATTTTCCCTATAAAATCAAAGAAATATCCTACAATAAATTAGCAATTTTGCCAAATTTCCTAAAATTTAGCAAATTATCAACTATCAATCAAAATTCTAAAAATAACTTAATCAAGCAAAAAGAAATACCTGATATCATCATTTCTGCCGGCAGAAGATCAGCTCTTATTGCTCTTGACTTAAAGAAAATTTATTCAAATGTTTTTTTGATAAATATAATGAATCCCGGGAAAAAGTTAATTAAAAAATTTGATTTAATTATTGCACCATTTCATGATAATTTAACAAATAAAAATGTTATATCCATCCCTGGAGCCTTTACCTATAATGATCAAGATTTAATTGATCAAGAATATAAAAAATTTTCTAATATTTTTAATAATATAAAATCACCAAAAATAGCCTTATTAATTGGCGGCTCTTCTAAAAATGCTAAATTTAATCAGAGTGATATCGTTAATTTCAAGAATGTAATTAATAATATCTCTAATAATATGAAGGCTAATCTACTTGTTACAACTAGCCGCAGAACTGATGATTTCATTACTGATGAATTATCAAAATTAGATAATATTAGTTATTTTTTTAAGTGGCAAGAGCAGAAAGAAAATCCATATTATGCAATTTTAAAAGCAGCGGATTATATAATTACAACAGGAGATTCTATTTCAATGTGCTGTGAAGCTATTAATTTCCAAAAACCATTATATATTTATTTAGGAAATAATTTATGCTCGAAAAAACATCTATTATTTCATAAAAATCTTTTTAAATTTACTAATGCTAAAGAATTATCAAATAATCTAAATATTCTCAAAGAAACAAAAGCAATTTCTAACTTTAATCTAAATGAAATTATAGATTCAATTAAAAGAAATATAAAAAATCAATTTTAGGAGTGATGTCAAATTCACAGATAATAACAAAAGATTTCTTGGATAAATTATTAAAATAAAATCATCATTATAACTATATCTCACAAGGCTTTTTATAGACTTTTATTAAAACATATAGAGTTAGATTGATTATTAATTTTAACCTACTTTAAAAGCTAAGAAATGTTATTAAAGATAAGGTCTAGCATTATTCTTTTGACATTCATAAAAGCAATAATCTTGATTGACTTTATTTCACTTCTAATTTATAATTTATCTTTAATACTAAAGACCAATTATGAGTTGGTATTAAATCAAAAATTCAAAAAGACATTACGTTTTTCAAGAATTTTCTTAAATTATATATTTATTTCACTTTGCAAAAATTTAATAATTTAACATCAAAAATTAAATCTTGGCGCAATATAGTCCTAACCACCCTTCTTCTTGTAGTCTCTTCTTGTGACTGGGTTGGTACTTATGTCGAATGTATTGAAGCGGATGATTTTGGGGAATATAAATATGAAACGGTTAGAGTTTATGCCAAAGGAGGCACTGCTAATTGTGACTATAACGAATCATTAACTATTGATGAATTAGGACCAATTCTTTCTGAATGTCTATATCGTTCATATACAGCAGTCGACAGCACTGTGTATCCAGGAGGATGTCTGGATACTACCATATCAGCTAGCGATGGTACAGCTTGTGTTAATAGCTGCATAGCAGAATGTAACTATTTGGCACTTTCCTCTGGAGATGAACCATACTGGGAGGCAACTGATATAGATTTCATAATGGAGCCTAATACTGAAATTACCATAAAAGCCACTGGCACAATGAGTCTAGAAACAAATACCGAATATGGTCCGTTCAAGGTCTATTCTGACATTAAAGAATTACACATCAAAGATAGTAACGGGGATGATAAACCAACCATGCTAATACCAGGAAGCACTTTTATACCAGAATTTAAATTTAACAATTTAACAGATGATGACAAAACTTATTCAGTAAATAATTTAGCAGACATCTACAATGCCGCAACAAGATTATTTGCATATCTTGATAATTACACCCAAAGAGATTCTTCTGACTGGAGTTGTCATTATACCGATCTCACTTGTCGTGATGCAAACTGGGATTCAATTGGGTACAATGGTTCAACTTCAACAAATTTTAATTTTGATAAATTATTATTATCCAGCGACTTTGATCCAGCAGCAGAAGGTTATATAAACTTAGGAAATATATCATCTTCATTCACAATCCCATCTTCAAATGACTATTATAAAATAGCACTTAAAAATAATGCTCCGGATAGCATTAGTTCTGATTGCGCTGGAAATTTAAATATTTCCAACATAGGGGATCTAACAATAAATGGAAATTGGAAAGAATTTTATGTTAAACCAGGTGATATTGTCTCCAATAGCGGCAATTCTGAACAATTTTATTATTATGATGAAGGTGATGGAAGCTACGATGGAAGCAATGATTTTCCTGTTTTAATCACAGAGCCAGATACCAACGTTCAATCCGGACAAGCTGTTGCAACAATTTATGGCGATAATAACCTTTCCAGCGGAAGTGATAATTTTACATTTACTTCTAATGGTTCATATAATACAAGCATAGAATTAACAAGCACAGGAGCTGAGGAATTTAACTTACTGAATGAAGGAGGAAGTACTACCATGGCTCAATTCATTACAGATAATATAAGCGCTATAAAATCAGGAGATTGTAATAATTCTTTTTATAAATATACACTCTTACCACTAAATTCTTTTACAGTTAGTCAGGATACTTCAGGATTTTTAAAATTCAAACAACTTAATCATAAAGAAAATGAAGGAGATCTATCAACCGGCATAACCAACTCATGTGATTTTAATTTAAAAATTCTAACTAAAGAGTCAACTTATGAATATAGTGATAGAACATCTTCTGATTATAATATTTCCGTAACAGGCAACTCAAATGGTAGTGAAAACTGGACAAATGAAGAAATATTTGTTAGAAATGGTCAAACTATTTTATATGATTCTTATTATTACGATGACAACGATGATTTATGGAAATGGCAAACTAATAACTATATTAATAATCATTTTAATTGCGGATTTGGCGTAAAGGTAAAATTCGAACCAAGGCCAGCGATATTTTGCAGTGGTACCGAGACACGTACAGATATCGTATCCCCAAGCTGTAATGTAGTAAACGGTCAGTGCGACAGCTATAATAGCCTTTGTTTAGGTACACCCTGCGGATCTGATCAAACGATTTGGGATGTTTATCAGGATAAAAGTTTGTGGAGTAGCACCACGGGAAGAAACGAAACTTTCAACGGTTGCTATGATTCATCAGAAACATTTTGTATGGATTATGATACCTCATGTCAAGACAGCACTGACTGTCAACAATTTTCTGACGCAGATGGGAATCAAATTGATGATGCAGATACTAAATGCATAGAATGCAAGAATATTAGATATTCAGAGATTACTTATCAAGAAATTAATCAAGATCTATGCTATAATATTGACGATTATAGTGATAGTTTAGAGGTTTTCCTTTCCTTGTCAGATTCAGATACAAATAAAAGTTCTCATAAAATAGAATCATTTGATACTTCATTCGGTAATTTTTCTGATTTTACTGAATCTACTAGTGGAGGATATTATATATTAGATACTTCCATGAATTCATCAGGAAATCTAAAATTTTTATATATAGCAGGTGAAGCTTTAAGCTCAAATAATTATTTCAAAAATCTAGATAATCAATATCAAGGAAATTCAGGAAATTATGAAATCAAAATAAGTGGTAATGAGAATTTCTTTAACGGCGGTAAATTAGAGGCACATCTTTGCTTTGATGCAAAAGATGGTGATGACAACTGGGAATATAGATGCTCTCAAAATAATATTACTAATAGCATATCTGATCGTATCGTTGATTTGGAAAACCCATCAAATTCTAACTACCTATTTGATTCTAGTGGATATTTATTCACAGAAGGAAATAATGAATCAATAAAAGAATATTACGAATTTCCTAAAAACATAATTAGCACAGATCCAGAGAGTAATAATTACTCAAAATATCAAAATCTAAGATTAACTTTCAAAATTAACGATGATAAAAGAGGTAATTGCACAGGAAGCAATGGAAGCTGGTCTGACTGCACCAATAGCACTACTGATGCAAACTGTAATTATGTAAAATTTGAGAATCCTTATTACGATGATAAAACTGATAGTAATAAAAATGTTATATGCCATGATTCAGGTGCTCCTACTACTGATAATAATGGCAATCAATGTGAAGCACAATATTACTGCGCAAGTAAATATGCTGATAATAGCGGCTATTATGATATCCGAATTCAGGCACCAAAGAATGAAACTGATTATATGGATATTCCAACTAAAATCATTAATCCCTTAATAGCCTTAATGGATGGAGACAAAGATAATGCCGGATATGTCGAAAGAGTTTACAAATCCATTGTTGCTGATTCTAATTTTCAGACTATTGCAAAATTAATTTTTACTTTAGCAATAGTATTTTATGGTATTGGTTATTTTATGGGTGTTAGCGAATTTACAAAATCAGAATTAATAATCAGGATATTTAAAGTTGGGCTAATTTATTTCTTTATTGGAGAAGGTGGCTGGGATGCCTTTAATAAATATTTTGTTTCATTCTTTAAAGATGGGGTAGATTTTCTAACATTTATGATGGCTAGTTCATTTAGCGATTCTGAAGATTTAACGGCAGCTATAGCAAATAATGATTTTAGCAATAAGGGAATATTATTTAGCAGTGTCAATGACGTACTAAATATGCTAGTATCTGGACCAGTAATACAAAAAACTACATCTCTTTTATTTGCAAGCTTGTTTGGATGGGCATATATGTATTTAATTGTCATGGCTTTCTTCATATATATAGGCGCGGTAGCAAATGCTATCTTAATATATATCACAGCACAAATATTCATCTCAATTCTTTTTCTAATTGGTCCATTATTCTTTTTATTCTTATTTTTCAAACAAACGCAGGGCATGTTTGATAAATGGCTAACTCAATTAATTAGTTTTTCTCTACAGCAAATCTTACTACTCACAACATTAGTATTTTTTAACATGATGATGTATGAAGTTATTAAAATGGCTCTTGGATTTAGAATATGCTGGGATTCAGTTTGGGTAATTAACATTCCTTTCAGATTAGTGCTTCTTTCATATTGGTATCCAGCATCATTACCTCCGTCAATCGATGATCAAAGTGCAGCTGGAGATATTGGGATTAATACCGGCATTCCATCATTCTTCTCAATTTTATTTATATGGGTTATAGCAAAACTCATGGCTCACTTTATTACTTTTATGGTCACCATTGCAACCGCTATTTCTGGCGGGATCTCATCTGCAACCATTGCCTCTGGCGTACAAGGCGCTGCTTCCGCAGCCATGAAAGAAGTTAAAGCTAGTGGAGCTTATAAAAAAACAATTGAAGCTGCTAATGATGCCGTCAGTGGAGCAGTAAGAGAAGGCATGGCAACAATAGATAATAAACTTTTTGATTCTGGTGCAAAAGCAGATAAAGAAAGAACTGATTCAGAGAAAATGAGAGGCGCGATCCCTTCAATGAAAGAAGCTGGTAAAAATGCCGTTGATAAATTCAAAAAAACTTCAGAATATAATAACATGTCAAAAACAGAACAAAAAGACAAACTAAAAGAAGTTGCAGAAAAGGCACAAAGAAGTAAAGCAGAATCTCTAGGATTTGATGAAAAAGCAACAAATAAAATAATGAAAGGAAAAATTCCTAACAATGATCGAGACCTTCTTGGTGCAGCGAAAAACGCAATAAATACAATAAATTTTGATCAAGAAAATAAGAATATTGACACCGGCTTGACCTCATCACAATTAAAAGATCTTAAAGACAATACTGCTACAGAAGATGGTAAAAAGAAAATAGATAAAAAAATAGAAAATCATGAAATACAAATGAAAGAACAAGGAACGTTCGAAAAACGCGCAGATGAATTTGAAAGAAAAGCCAGAAAAGCAAAAGCAGAAAATAGAAAGATGGATCAAATAGGAAATTTAGCAGGAGAAAAAGCTGCAAAAACAGCACAAGGAGCTCAAGAAATTACAGAAGGAGTTGGAAGGAGTATTTTGGGATCAGTAGGCGGTGTCTTGGGGGGAGTTGCAGGAGCATTTAATGGCGTTTATAGAGGAGGGTCTAGCGCATATAATAAACATGAAGGCCTTACTGCTATTGCCGCTACTATTGCCGCAGGATCTCTTGGGCTCCTTCGAGGAGGGGCTGCTGGAGCTGAAGCTGGGGCTAAACTTAGCTCAACAAAATTTAAAGAAAATATGGACGATATAGCCTTTGACCCTCTAATGAGAAAATCAGATAATGACCTTAAAGCGCATTCAGACGAAAGACAGGAAAGGGCAGACTTCCAGCAAGGACTTGAAGGTGGAGAAAGGCCAAAAAACCAATCGAAGGAAGATTATGCGGCGACAGAAATTGGCAGGCTTGACGCACAAGAAAAGATGCTGCTTAAAAGTAAAACTCCAGAAAACAACGAGACAATAGAAAGTAAAATTGGGCTTATTAATGAAAAAAGAGATAAACTTATAAAAAAGCATCCCGACCTAGGCCAAAACATAAGCAACAAATCAGAAGAAGCACACTTAGCTGCACAATCTAAAGATGCAGCATATCGAGCAAAAACAGCTCCACCGCCAGTAGACAAAAAGCTTCAAGACACTATAACATCATCAAGCTCACCAACAAGTACCGCTAAGTCTGCATCGTCGTCATCATCCACATCGCCAGCAACAGAATTAAGTCCGGATGCCAAGAGGGATGACGAGATAAATGATCAAACACAAGCCCTAAACGATCCTAACCAAGATAATGACCTATAAAACAAATATCAATTTAACCAGCCATCTATTTGAAATTAGAAAAAGATTGATTCAAATAATTATTTTTTTTCTTTGTTCATTTTTAATATCATATTATTTTATTGAACAAATTTATAATTTTTTACTCAATCCTTTACTTTTAACTTACGGCGCAGAAAGTGGTAAAAGAATTATTTATACCGGCCTAACAGAAGCTTTCATAACTTATGTTCGCCTGGCATTCTTATCGGCCCTATTTTTAAGTACTCCTTTTTTATTAAGTCAGATTTATTTATTTATTTCTCCAGGTCTTTATAAGAAGGAAAGGAAATTAATGTTATTTTTATTAATCTCTATACCATTATTATTCTTATTGGGAGCTATATTATTATATTATTTCATTTTACCTATAGCATTCAAATTTTTTATTAGCTTCGAATTATCTGGTAATTTAAACTCTATTCCAATTGAGTTAGAGGCTAGAATTAGTGAATATTTAAGTTTAATAGTAAAATTAATTTTTGGCTTTGGCTTCGCTTTTCAAATACCAGTTTTTTTATTAATTTTAGTGAAAACAGAATTAATCACTATAGAATCATTAAAATCTAAACGTAAATATTGGATTTTATTAATTTTTATTTTGGCAGCTATATTAACTCCTCCTGATATATTTAGCCAAATATTTTTAGCAATTCCTATGATATTATTATATGAAGTTGCCTTATTAATCGCAAAAAAGATAGTTAAATGAACAATAAAAACAACGAAATTGATCAAATACAGGATAAAATTCTAGGTCCAAGTAAATATTCTAATTCAAAAAAGAAAAAACAAAAAACAATCATTAAAAAAGATCCCAAGATTTCCAAGCAAAATCACGATTTAAAAGTTAAAATTAAGAATTTACAAAAAGAAATTACAAGAATTAATGATTCTAACGGTAGCGATGTTAAAAAAGAAACCCTAGAAAAGAAATTAGCAAAATTAATTAAATTAAATAAAGATATTTTTAAAAAATCTTTAAAAGAGTAATTTATAATATAATGATTTTAGCGGTTATAATTAGAGATTTAAAATTAGCTTACAGCAAAATAGGGCAATTATTTAATTCTGTTATATTTTTCTTTATTACAGTTAGTGTTTTTGCTTTATCATTTACTAAATCTCAAATTATCAATGATTTATCAAGCCAAATTGCCATTATTTGGTTTTGTTTGTTATTTTCAATCATGCTTAGTGTTAATAACTTTTTAAAAGATGATTATAAAGACGGCACCTTGGAGCAAATATTAATAAAACAAAATGAATTTGAATTTTTTATTTTAGCAAAATTAATTGCAAATTGGTTAATTTACTGCTTACCTTTAATATTATTTATTCCTTTAATAATGTTAATTTTAAAAATAAATTTTGATATTTGGTTAAATATTATTATTATTGCCATTATTTCCACCTTAATCATCAATTTCATTGGATGTTTTTGTGCCTCTTTAATTTTAGCAAATAATAAAAATGAATCCTTACTGGCAATATTAATTTTACCATTAATAATTCCGGTAATTATTTTTGCAAATAGCGCCTTTATAGATACACATCTCAATAATTTCATTGATGCAATAATTTTCCTAGGTTTTATATTTAGCTTCATCGCTCCTATTTTAATTTTCGCCACTAGCTTTGCCATAAAAATCATTATCAGAAATTAAAAAATATTTAAAAAAGCTAATTTAATTCTGGACAAATAAAACTATATATAGTAGTATTATGTCCAGTATCTTACTAGATATTGTATTTATTGACTTTAATTAAATATTTTATTTAAAGTATTTCGATTTATTAATTTCTAAACATTGGCAAAATGGTAAAAGCAAAACAAACAACAAAGAAAGGCTCAGCAAAATCCAAAAAAACAAATTTAAGAAAAACCTTTAAAGTCAAAATAGATCTTAAAAGAGATGATAAATTAAGTCCATTTGGAAAAGCTGTTTTAGAAGACAGATATTTAATGCCAGGAGAATCATTTCAAGATTTATTTGCTCGTGTTTCTGGTTATTACGCCGATGATGAAGCTCACGCACAAAGATTATATAATTATATTTCCAATTTATGGTTTATGCCAGCAACTCCAATTCTAAGCAACGGCGGAACAGATCGCGGCTTACCTATATCCTGTTTTCTTAATGAATCTTCTGATTCATTAAATGGTATCGTGGATTTATGGAATGAGAATGTTTGGCTAGCATCACGCGGCGGCGGAATTGGCAGCTATTGGGGTAATTTAAGATCAATCGGCGAAACCGTTAGGGGAAATGGTAAAACTTCAGGCATTATTCCATTTATTAAAGTTATGGATTCTCAAACATTGGCCATATCTCAGGGCAGCCTAAGAAGAGGAAGTGCAGCAGTTTACTTGCCAATCAGTCACCCTGAAATAGAAGAATTTATTGACATCAGAAAACCAACAGGAGGGGATCCGAATCGTCGCTCTCTAAACCTGCATCACGGCATTGTAATTACAGATGATTTCATGAAAGCTGTTGAAAACAATGGTGATTGGGATCTTAAAAGTTCTCATGATAATGTTGTAGTTGAAACTGTAAAAGCTAGAGATTTATGGGTAAAGCTAATTAATGCTAGAATTGAAACAGGCGAGCCTTATATGCTATTTATAGACACGGTCAATAGAACAATTCCTGAGCATCACAAAAAATTAGGCTTGAAAGTTAAAACTTCAAATTTATGCAGCGAGATTACTTTACCAACAGGAATTGATCATTTAGGAAATGATAGAACGGCAGTATGTTGTCTCTCCTCTCTAAATATAGAATATTATGATGAATGGAAGGATAATCCACAAATAATAGATGATATTATGAGATTACTAGATAATGTCTTGGAAGATTTCATTAATAATGCTCCTGACACCATGGCAAAAGCTAAATATTCCGCCATGAGAGAGAGAAGTGTTGGACTTGGCGTTATGGGTCTTCATTCATTTTTACAATCAAAAAATGTTCCAATTGAATCAGCCATGTCTAAAGTGTGGAACAAAAAAATATTCCAGAACATTAAAAGTAAAGTAGATCAATCCTCTATTGATCTAGCAAAGGAAAAGGGCGCCTGCCCAGACGCTGAGGAAGTTGGAATACAAGAAAGATTTTCAAATAAAATGTCTATTGCGCCCACTGCTTCAATTTCAATTATTTCTGGAAACTCCTCTCCAGGAGTTGAGCCTTTTGCCGCCAATAGCTTTACTCAAAAAACCTTAACAGGCTCTTTTAACGTTAGAAATAAAAATTTAGTCAAATTATTAAAGGAAAAACAAAAAAATACTGACGATGTCTGGTCTTCAATAACTATCAATGAGGGCTCGGTACAGCATCTTGATTTCTTAGATGATCATGAAAAGTTAGTCTTTAAAACAGCTCAGGAAGTTAATCAAAAATGGATAATTGATCTTGGCGCCGATAGAAGTGAATATATTTGCCAAGCCCAAAGTATAAATCTATTCCTCCCTGGCGATGTTTCTAAAAAAGAATTACATGAAACTCACTTTAGAGCTTGGCAAAAAGGCTTAAAAAGCCTATATTATTGCCGCTCAACCTCTCTACAAAGAGCAGACAAAGTATCAAATAAATCAGATGCTGGATTATTAACAATCGATGACGATTCCGCCGCTAATGATAATAAGTATGATGAATGCTTATCTTGTCAATAACGGGGCTACCAATACCATTTTCCATCTTTAAAGTTGGTTAAAAAATATTTTACCTATATCCATTCATTAAAGGTAGGAATTGGTATTATACCAATTCCTACCTTTAAAATGGGTTAAAATAATAAATAATCTAACTTTATATTTTTTGATTAAAATCATAAAAAGCCTCGCGAAATATGTACATATTACGACTCGTTTTTTATAATTTTTATCTAAAAAATATTTTGCCTGTATCATTCATTAAAGATTAAGAATTGGTATTAGCTCTTGAGTTAGGGCATTTAAAGATAATAGAGCTGATGTTCTATAAAATAAAAAGATCTGTTAAATCTAATTCTAATACCAAAATCCATTTTCAATAACCTAACGTTGCAAAATACGCAGAAGATTAATGTAATGTAACGATGGACTTGGCGCTAAAGAATGAATTTAGAAAGATCAGTTTTTCCACTCGCCAAATCACCCAAATTATCATTAACATATTTAGCATTAATTATAATTTTTTTTCTTACTTGTAAATTACTGGCCTCAAAACTAATACTTTCTAATATCTTTTCAAGTAAAGTATAAAGCCTTCTAGCTCCTATATTTTCTACTTCATTATTTAATTTATAAGCAATTTTTGCAATTTGCCTTACTCCGTCTATATTAAAATTAAGATCCACATTTTCTACATCTAAAAGTGCAGAATATTGCTTGGTTAAACTAGCTTCCGGCTCTTGTAATATTCTTAGTAAATCATTCTCACTTAAAGCGTTTAATTGTACCCTGATTGGAAATCTACCCTGTAATTCTGGCAATAAATCAGAAGGCTTAGTGGAATGAAAGGCTCCGGATGCAATAAATAAAATATGATCAGTTTTAACAATACCATATTTAGTGGTAACTGGCGTACCCTCAATTAAAGGCAATAGATCTCTTTGAACGCCCTCTCTAGATACCTCTCCTTTGGATCCATTTGACGAACCCTTAACACATATCTTATCAAATTCGTCAATAAAAACTATGCCATCATTTTCTGTAAGTTTAATAGCTTCTTTAATTACCTCATCTTCATCTAATAATTTATCACTTTCTTCATTAATTATAATTTTACGAGCCTCAACAACTTTCATTTTTACTTTCTTAGTTTTAGAACCCCCAACAGCTTTACCAATAATATCACCAATATTTAACATGCCAATTTGGGCGCCAGGTAAATCAAAAGTAGCAGAATGAGAAGTGGGGCTATCAACTACCTCTATCTCTATCTCCTTATCATCAAGCTTGCCATCATCCAATAGCTTAGAAAATCTTGCCAAAGTTTCATCCGATGAATCCTTGCCAACTAAAGCCTCCAATATTCTTGCTTGAGAATTTTGAGTAGCCGTGGCAACAATGTCCTTCTTCATCTCATCGCGCACCATCTTAATGGCAACAGCTAAAAGATCTCTGATTATTGTTTCCACATCTTTTCCAACATAGCCAACTTCAGTGAATTTAGTGGCTTCAACTTTTTGAAAAGGAGCATTGGCTAAATTAGCTAATCTTCTGGCAATTTCAGTTTTACCAACACCAGTTGGGCCAATACTTAAAATATTTTTTGGTACTATTTCCTCTCTTAATGGGCTAGCTACATTCTTACGGCGATATCTATTTCTAAGCGCAATTGCAACGGCCTTTTTAGCATCATCTTGGCCAACAATATAACGATTTAATTGCTCAACTATTTCTTTTGGGGTTAAGTTTACTCCATTTGTTACAGCAGGCTGTATATTTAACTTTTTCACTTTTAATTTTATTGATTATTGGTATATTTTTATTACAATATAGATAATTCTTTTAAAAAAAACAATGCTCTTTATTTGGAAATCTACGCTCTTTAACATCAATAGCAAAATTTTCTACTGCATTCTCAATATTTCTCGATAAATTATCATATTGTTTTACAAATTTTGGGCTATATTCTTGCTTTATTCCTAAAATATCATCAATTACCAATACCTGACCATCGCAATCAATAGAAGCCCCGATGCCAATTGTAGGAATTTCTAAGTTTTGACTAATATTACTGGCAATATTCTCAATAACACCCTCAATTACAACGCAAAAGGCACCAAATTTTTCACAATCTATAGCTAAATTAGAAATTTCATCCGCTATTTTTTTATCTCTTCCTTGCACCTTGAAGCCACCTAACTTCTCTATATGCTGAGGTGTAAGACCTATATGAGCCATTACGGCAATATTATTTTTAGATAAATATTGAATAGTTTCAAGCAGATCAACTGTCATTTCTATTTTTACAGCATCACACCCCGTCTCATCAACAACTCTTTTAGCTGATCTCAAAGCTTGTTCTTTTGAATTTTCATAAGACCCATAGGGCAAATCAATAACTATTAAAGATTTCTTGGTTGCGCTAACCACCGCTTTACCATGATTAATCATCATATCCAGAGTTACACTTAAGGTATCTTTGTGGCCATAAATTGTCATACCTAGAGAATCACCAACCAAAATTACATCGCAAAACTTATCTATTAAATTAGCAACAGGATAAGTATAAGCAGCAACGCAAACAATTGGCTCTTTATTCTTTCTATCTATTATATCTTTAATCCTATTTCGAGTCATATTGCATTATAAACTATCTAAATATTGTTCAACTTGACTTAAATTAGCACTATTTTGCAAGTTAGAGAATGGACCTCTATGTCCAATCGCAATATTAAGAGGAATTTGATTATCAGTAGTTCCTGTAATAAAAATTGCATTTGTTACGCCTTCAAAAGATTTTTTTGACAAATCAATAGAGCCAGATGTAACAGAATTAGTTCCAACGTTACTAGCATTAGCTATCAATTTATTTATAGCACGAGATGAACCAATATCAAAAGAACCTTTTATTTCACTAAAATTACTGACAGTATTGTTATTCAATAAAATACTATTTGAATCTATATTTTTATGACCAGATCTTCTGGCCGACAACAATGATCTTTGTAAATCACTAATGCCAAAACCTTTTACATTAACGTTAGCACTAACAAATTGAGATTTAATATCAAGAATATCAATAAATTCTTTTTTATTAACACCGCTAGAGTTAATAACCCCTGAAACATTAGACATTCCAGTAATATTTCTAACGCCAAATAATTGATTTAAAAACTTATAATTATTAATTTTACTTAAAACAAAACTACCATTAACGGATTTAATATTTCTAAGAACTATATCGCCATTATAATCCATCTTACCCCCAAAAACATCCAACCCCCCATTCTTTATAGACCAAACTCCACCATCTAAATTTCCAGATAAATTAACTTCATCTAAAATAAAATTATCAATGGCGGAGTTCTTGGATCTTAGGTTTATTTTTCCATCAAAATCAATCAAAGTAGGTAAATAAAAGAATCTATCAGAAAATGGCAATCTTCTAAATTTTCTATTATCTTCAAGATCAAAACTATTATAATTAAAATTATTTAACCCAATATCAAGCTCCAACTTAGGCTTAGATTGTAAATCAATTAAAGCAGATAATTTTAAATCAATATCAGTATTATAAGGCCTTAAAATAAGATCCCTTATATTGAAAAACCCTCGACCAACATTAATATCAATATTCTGATTTAGGAAAATATGATCATTATATTCTAATTTTTTGATTTTTAAAGAAATTTCACGATTTGAATCAATTGTTTTTAGCCATAATAATTTATTTAATAAAGAGCCGGGAGAAAGATATTTATTTCTTTCAAGAGAGAGATCAAAATAATCATTGAGAGTTAATTTATTTATATCGAATCTAATATCAATATTTTCCAACTCTTTACTATTATCAAATCTGATATTACCTTTAGCTACATCTTTTCCTTGATCAAGATCAATTTCTAAATCCTTTAAACCAAGAAATCTTGAAAGAAATATAGCGTCACCAGAAATATCATAAGGAACAGTATCTTTCAATAAGAATAACTTTGATTTCAAATTAATCCAAGTTAAAAATTTATTAAAATCTCCACCAGAAAATTTAAAATCAAAAATAACTCCTCTATTTTTACTATCTTGATTAATATTTTGCTTTACCTTTAAAACCCCTTCATCTGGGGTATTTAATTTTAAATTAGTTAAATTCATTACACCATCATCAAATAATAAATTAATATCTATATTTGTCATAAAATCCTTCAGATATTTTACCTTTTCTAAATTTATATTAACAATAGCATTTATCTTATCAAAATCTAATAACTTTTCTGATTTTATGGATTCTAATGAATTATCATAATTTATAATATTAGTTTTATTATTATCATTACGATCCCTAAAAAAACTCTCCATGATATTCTTCTCATAATTAATCATATCCTGATTATATGAAATAAATCTTGGCAACCATAATCTGTCAATATCTATATAATCAATTTTTAAATCTGATTCAACATCCACCTTATTTTCTAAAAATTCTAATCGCATATCACCTCCACCCTGGATAATTTCGGAATCAAATAAAATATTTGAAATATCAAATTTATTCTTCACAGAATCTATGCTAGCTGAAATTCCAATCGGGAAAACTGTATTAATTTTACCATATATTAACATATATTTTGAAAGATATTTGGTAAAAAATTCCTTGGGATTTACTATATTAACATTCAAATCGCCAACAAAATTAGCATCAAATAAGTGATCAATTTTAGAATGCATAATTTCACCAGATAGCTCAATTTTTAATATTGGAGATTCAAAGATACCTTGTAATATTTTTTCATCATCAAGATCCATAAATAAATCAAATTGACTTGGTATATTATTAATAAATGCACTACCATGAATATTAAAACCATGGCCACTAAAACCACCAACACTTATAAGATCAATCTTTTTAATATCCAATATTATCTCTTTACCTAAACCAATTTTTTGAAAATAACCATCTTTAATTGTAATTTTATTAATCCTGGAAAGATCAAATATATTCTCATTTTCTAGATTAAAATTAAAAAAACTGCTAATTATAGTTGAATTATCATATTCCAGATCTGGATTTTTAATATTTTTGACAACATCAATTGTCTCAAATTTTTTACCTTTCTTTAAATTAGTTACCTTAGCCTTTTCTTCTTGCCTTTCTATCACTTCTGCTTTTTCCTCTTTTAATTCTAATGATACCTTAATTTTTCCCACTTCCGCCACTTCTTCTATTTTCCCCTCTGTTTCTTGAGCCCCTTCTGGTGCAGCATCATTATTTTTTATGGCTTTATCTAATTCCTTAACATCCACATTATTAGTATCAATTTTATTAAATGTTGATTTAATAGTGGGTGAAATAAAAGTAAGACTATTAATTTTTGGCTTCTTTTGCAGTAAAGATATTAAATTAATGCCCAATATCACCTCCCTAACCTCAAGAGAAGATATTGGAAAATTCTTATTGATATTACTTAATATTACATTATTAGCTGTAACTTTTACAAAAGGAAGGAATGAAATTTCAAGATCGCCATTTATTTCAAAATTACCCTCAATTTTATTATTTAGCGTTAATTGTAAATTATTCTTGACGGAATCATAATTAACAAAAATAGATAACGCTATAGAGGTTGCAACAATTAAAGATATCAGTAAAATCAATAGCCTTAATATTAATCTCATTTTAATTTTAGTATAATTAAATTATTTAATCAGATCCTTAATCAGTAAATCTGTTTCCAAATTAAAAAACCCAGAACCATAAAATACAATCATATATAAAATTATTAAAATAACAATAGAATAGATTGTCAATTTAACATCTGGAAAATAATGAATATTTGATTTACTATCAACAATATTTATATCAGATTTTACATTATATGTTTCTGATAAATCTTTGATTTTTTCTTTTATTAATTTAGGCTCAATTTTTAATAATTCACCATAACTTCTAATTAAACCATGAATATAAATACTGGATCTACTGCTATGAATATTACCTTTCTCCAGATCAATAATATCTGATTCTTTGACTTTTAATAAATTAGAAATATCACTAATTTGAATATTATTAATTTGGCGATATTGCTTTAATATAGCGCCAATAGATAATTCTTTATCTAGCTTTAGATTATTTTTATTAATATTTAAATCTAGCATAAATTATGTCAAATCTCGAATCATTTTAACAAAGTCAGATGTGGCATTTATATTTGCCACGGCAAAAGCATCCTTAGACATTCTGTTAAGTAATGTTGGGTTATCTATTAATTTTTCAATAATATCTGTTAAATTGCTAATTTTAAAATCCTTCTCATTTATTACAATACCGCCGCCATTTTTTACAATGCGATCAGCATTTTTTTGCTGATGATTGTCGGCAGAATTAGCAAAAGGTACTAAAATCATTGGCTTTTTTGCTGCCGCTAATTCAAAAATAGTTGAAGAACCAGATCTGGCAATAACTAAATGAGAATCTTGGATTTTTTGATCAATATCATCAAAAAACACTTTTAATATAATATTCAGATTGAATTTTTTATATTGTGTAAAAGTTTTATCCAACACATCACCCCTACATTGTTGTGTTATATATATATTTCTCTTTAACTCTGATCGTAAATTAAAAAAAGATTTTGGCAAAATGTCACTAAAAATCTTTGCCCCACCTGATCCTCCTATAATTAGAATATTAAAATATTCTCTTTCTATTTTTTCAATCTCTTCAAAATCAGAAGATAAGATTAAATCATAACCCATATTATTTTTTGACTTATACTTCATTTCAAAATTAGGATATGAATAATCATTTTTTGATAATTCTATAATTTCTTCACGTATCGGATTACCAATATATTGAGTCTTTTTCCTAAATTCATCCTTTATTGCTTCAGTATCTTTAAAAGATATAGCAATAATCTTGGCAAATTTTGCAAATATTCTATTTACTTTACCTAAATAGGCATTTTGCTCATGTAAAATTATTTTTCTTCTCAGTAAAACCGCAGAAATAAGGCCGGGAAAGGTTGCATAACCACCAAAAGCAATTATCACAGCTGGACGCTTAAATAAAATCAAAAAGAATGATTTGATGATACCAAAAAATATCAAAAAAACGCCAAATAACAAAGATATAAAGTTTTTCTTAATAGCAGATGCTGCAATAATATTATAATTAAAATTATCCTGATAAGAAGAATATTTTAAATAATTTTTATTAGCGCAAATAGTAACATTAAAATTGTTATTTGCTAATTCTTGAGCCACGCAACGCGCTGGGAATATATGACCACCCGTGCCTCCAGTTAAAATTATAATATTTTTATTTTTTTTCACAATCGATAATCAAATAATTGACAATTCTAAAAATAACATATACCATCATTCCTTTTAAGATGATTCGCTAACAAACCTTACTCAGTCATTTTAAATAAGATTTGATATAATACCAATTATCAGATTAAACTATATATTTAGGCAAAATATTTTTATAGTAAAATTGATAACGAATTTAATCATTTAAGAATTTACCAATTTTAGAAGTTAAAATGGTATAACACAACAAAAGATGTTAATTATGACAAATAAAAAAGATTTTATTGACCTTGATATATTAAAAAAAGAAGATTTAAGATCAATAATTAATATAGCAAAGAAGTTAAAATCTATAAATTTAGCTACAAAAAGCAAATTATTAGAATTTAAAAATCTAGTTATGATTTTTGAAAAAAATTCTACTAGAACTAGAATCTCTTTTGAAGCCGGAATTAATCAATTAGGTGGAAATGCTATTGTGATGGATAAAAACTCTACTCAACTAAGTAAGGGAGAGCCTGTGCCAGATACAGCAAAAGTATTATCAGGAATGGTAGATATGGTTATGATTAGATGCAAAGACCATAATCTCATCACGGAAATGGCAGGAAATTCTACAATCCCAGTTATTAATGGCTTAACTGATTATAGTCACCCATGTCAGATCATGGCCAGCATACTCACTATAGAAGAAAAATTAGGAAATATAGAAAATAAAAAATTATCCTGGTTTGGCGATGTTAATAATGTACTTATTTCCTATATACATGGCGCCAGTAAATTCAATTACCAGCTGGATATTGCTGTGCCAGAAAATTTTGATTCCTGCAATGAAGAAATAAAGCAAGCTCAAAAAGAAGGGGCAAAAATTAATCTATATCATGACCCTAAGAAAGCCGCAACAAATAGTGATGTATTAATTACTGATACCTGGATTTCAATGGGAGACGAAAGCGATAATAGCACCAAGAAACGTGAAGAAAAAATAAAATTATTAATGCCGTATCAAGTCAACCAAGAGCTTATGTCATTAGCTAAAGATAGGGCAATATTTACTCACTGCCTTCCTGCTTATCGTGATTTTGAAGTTACTTCGCAAGTAATAGATTCTAAACAATCGGTAATATTTGAAGAAGCTCACAATAGATTACCAATTCAGCAAGCAATAATGCTCTGGCTCAACGATATCACAATTCTTGATCTTAATAAATTATAAAAACTTTACAACCATAGGATTATACCATTTTAACTTCTAAAACAGGTATTTTTATTAAATGGTATTAATTCAGAATAAAGCCATATTCAGTAAGAATAGACCTAGCTTCATCGCTTTTTAGATATTTGATAAATCTTCTGGCATTATCCATATTATCACCAGCAATAACTAAAGCATGGTAATTTATTTCAATCTTAGGAACTCTACTTAAAATAACAATATTATTATTATCTCTCACATCG
>CAJQHT010000010.1 GCA_905478245.1 uncultured Rickettsiales bacterium
CTCTTTAGTAATATGTTTTGAAGAGTAGGTCATGATAATTAGAGTTTATGTTGTTAAAGACTCTGATTATTTTAGCTGGCTTTATTTATTATTCAAGGAAGAAATTAATTTATGGAAATGGTATAACTCAAGTTGTTCTTTTGCTTTCCCAGTATATTTATTATACTGGTTTCCTTTCGTGTTTTATCGTGATCAAATGGATTAATATCTGTTTTTTAGGGCATGTCACTATTTTTATAAATTTCTTGACTTTTTAATGTTTATTAATTATAATTTATTTACAAATTGCCAATAGGCATCTGCGGCTCTCTTCACTGAGAGCCAAATAAATCAAAATCATCCCAATATAGTTTCACTAAGTATTTTTCTGATTTCCTCAAATTGATTACCTGTTAATCTACCCATTTTTGTTGTTAGTCTTTTTGAATCCCATAATCTTAATTGAGAAATCATTACACATTGCTCCTTATCTTTGAAATGAATCTTTTTGTAATAAGGCTTTTCTTTTATTTGCGTGGTTAATGGTACTCCCCAAAATATACGATTGTTGAATTTTCTGATTACTAATATCGGTCGAGAGGAAACTTTTCCTTTACCATTTTCTTCATCGCCAATATTTGCGCCTAAATGACACCACCAAATATCTCTTTGTTTAAAAGCTGGACCAATTTCTTTTCCGTCTAATTTTTGTTTTAAAATACTCCAATTGTCAAAATCTTTTTCCATAATTTAGTTTGGTATTTTTATTTTTTGCTGTTTTATTTTAATTGCGCTGAACCTATACCATTTTAACTTATAAATGAATTTAATCATTTAATAAAATATCTGTTTTAGAAGTTAAAATGGTATTATACCAAATCCCATTCTTTAATGAATGATATAACAAAATATTTTTTGTAAGAAAAATTATAAAAAACGAGTCGTAATATGTACATATTTCGCGAGGCTTTTTATGATTTTAATCAAAAAATATAAAGTTAGATTATTTATTATTTTAACCCATTTTAAAGGTGGGAATTGGTATTATACCAAATCCCACCTTTAATGAATGATATCACCGATCCCTTATAACAATAAACTCAGCTAATTGTTTTAATAAATTTGCTTT
The DNA here is from genome assembly GCA_905478245.1 of uncultured Rickettsiales bacterium. GTDB lineage: Bacteria > Pseudomonadota > Alphaproteobacteria > Rickettsiales > UBA1997 > CAJQHT01. Next base: position 1,109 of record CAJQHT010000010.1, read on the forward strand.
ACTACCAAATGGCTTAAGATGTAAAACTGCCTGATCGTGAAGTAACTCAAGTTGTTCTTTTGCTTTTTGCATGCCTAAAATATTAATAATACTGGTCTCATTTCGTGTTTTTTCGTGATCAAAGGGATTAATATCCATTTTTTTAGAAGATTGGCCAGTGTGATCGAGTATGTCGTCTTTAATTTGAAAGGCTAGGCCAATATCGTGGGCATATCTAGCTAAATGCTGCCTCATTACGGGCTGGGTTTTTCCAACTATTGCTCCAGCCTCTACTGCTGCCATAAACATCTCGCCTGTTTTTAATCTGTGAAGCCTGGCAATTATTTCAGGGGTAAGACTATTGTCACCCGTTGATTCAAGGTCCATCATTTGCCCGCCAGCCATTCCGTTAAAGCCAATTGATTTTGATATTATATTTATTAATTCGCATCTAATGTGTGGATCAGGATTGGTTTGAGGATCTGATAATATTTGGAAGGCATATGTTAATAAGGAATCTCCGGCAAGAATTGCCGTAGCCTCGTTAAACTTCTTGTGACAGCTTAATTGGCCACGGCGATAATCATCGTCATCCATTGCTGGCAAATCATCATGAATAAGAGAATAAACATGAATAAATTCTATTGCTGTTGCTACATCAATGACATCTTCTGAATCTACTCTAAATATTGCAGCAGCAGCTATTGTTAAAAATGGTCTGATTCTTTTTCCTGGGGATAAGGCGCTATATCTCATAGCTTCAATTAATTTTGATTCTTTAAATTGCTCATTTTTTGGCAATAAAGAATCAATTCTTTTGTTTACTAATTGGGTTATTTGGTTAAATGCGCCATCAAGATCAGAATCAATCATTTTATGCAATGTTAATTTTTATATTATTATTGTCTTTGGTTAATAATTTTGCTAAATATGACCCAGTAACAGAGTCTTTGTTTTTTATGACCGCCTCAGGGGTGCCTTGCGCAACAATATAGCCCCCACTATCTCCTCCGCTTGGGCCGATATCTATAATCCAGTCTGAAGTTTTTAATACATCTAAATTATGCTCAATAACAACAACGCTATTGCCATTATCTACTAGCTTGTGCAGAACCTGTAAAAGCTTATCTATATCTTCAAAATGCAATCCCGTGGTAGGTTCGTCCAGAATGTAGAGAGTATTGCTTGTTGCCTTTTTGCTAAGCTCACGAGAAAGTTTAATTCTTTGGGCTTCGCCGCCGGAAACTGTTGTAGCACTTTGTCCTATTTTTATATAATTAAGACCCACATCACATAGCGCTTTAAATTTATCATAAATATGAGGCATAGATCTAAAGAAATCTGCCGCCTCTTGTGCATTCATTTCTAATATATCGGAAATGGATTTATTTTTATATTTTATTTCTAAGGTTTCACGGTTGTATCTTTTTCCATGACACACATCGCACATAACATAAACATCTGGCAGGAAATGCATCTCAATTTTAATTAAGCCGTCTCCTTGGCAATTCTCGCATCTGCCACCTTTTACATTAAAGGAGAATCTTCCGGATTTATAGCCTCTGGATCTTGATGCTGGTAAATTTGTAAAGAAATCTCTTATTGGGGTAAAGGCGCCAATATAGGTACAAGGGTTTGATCTTGGGGTTCTGCCAATTGGAGATTGATCTATCTGAATTATTTTATCAATATTTAAAGCACCTGTAATTTCATCAAAAGGTCCAGGAGTGACTCTTGATTTATTAATAATTTTACCTAAGGCTTTATATAGTGTATGAATTATTAGGCTAGATTTTCCGCCTCCAGATATTCCGCAAACAGAAGTAAAGACTCCTAAAGGTAAATTTAAATCTACATTTTTTAAATTATTTGCCCTGGCATTTGTAATTCGAATACTTCTAGAAAAATCAACCTTTCTTCTTTTTTCGGGAAGGGGAATAGATTTTTTGCCGCTAAGATATTGTCCTGTAATACTATTCGGGTCATTAATTACTTCTTCTGGAGTTCCTTGGGAAATTATATTTCCGCCAGCCAGTCCTGCTCCGGGGCCAACATCTATCAAGTAATCAGCCTCAAGCATCATTTCCTCATCATGCTCAACCACAAGAACGGAATTTCCCAAAGCTTTTAATTCTTTTAAGGTTGTTATTAATTTATTATTATCAGATTGATGTAGTCCAATTGAAGGCTCATCTAAAACATACATTACTCCAGAAAGTCCAGATCCAACCTGTGAGGCTAATCTTATTCTTTGAGCCTCTCCGCCAGAAAGACTGCCAGCTTTTCTATTTATAGTTAAATATTCTAAGCCAACATTTTTTAGAAAAGATAATCTTTTATTAACTTCTTTTAACAATCTATCCGATATTGCTCGCTCTGATGCATTAAGTTTTTTGGGTAAGTCGTTAAACCATTTGATGCTATTTGCAACAGACATTTGACTTAATTCTCCAATATGTAGATTGTTAATTTTTACACATAATGATTGCTCGCTTAATCTATAGCCTTGGCATCTATGGCATTGTTTTAGATTTTGATATTTTACCAGCTCTTCTACTGCTAAGTTTCCTTTAGCATCACTAAGTCTGGCCTCAAGCTCACCTATTACGCCCTTAAAAATATGCTTAGCTTTAAAAGTTTTATAGCCATCATCATATTCTACCTCTATTTCCTCATTACAGCCATATAAAATAATATTTTTTATTTTTTCGTCAAGATTCTTGTAAGGCCTATTTAGGTCAAATTTGAATTTATTGGATAGGGAAGCTAATATTTGTTGATAATAGCGAGATTGAGGACCATTATTCCACACGGAAATAGCTCCTTGTTGTAGGGTTAGATTATCGTCGCTTATTATTAATTCTTCATCAAAGCATAATTCTGTTCCAAGTCCATCGCAAGATTTACATGCTCCATAAGGGCTGTTAAATGAGAAAAGTCTAGGCTCGATTTCAGATATGGTAAATCCTGATTTAGGGCAGCAAAATTTTTCAGAAAATATTAATATGTCATTTTTCTTTATATTGTCGCCATCATTTGCAGTAAAGACATCCATATTTTCAGGCAATTTAAATATCTCAACAAAAAGTAATCCTCCTGATATTTGCAGGGCAGTTTCAACAGAATCGGCAACTCTATTGCCTAATTCATCAGAGGTGACAATGCGATCAACCATAACCTCAATATCATGTTTCTTATTTTTATCGATATGAGGTAAATTTTTTAATTCATAAACTTTACCATCAATTTTTACTCTTTGAAAACCTTGCTTCTTTATAGATAATAATTCTTTTTTATGCTCACCCTTCTCTCCCCTAACTATTGGCGCTAAGATATATAATTTTGTTTTTTCTGGCAATTCAAGAATCTTTTTAACAATTTGTGATGGTGATTGACTGCTAATAGGTAAATTTGTTGCTGGAGAATATGGAACTCCAATTCTGGCATATAAAAGACGAATATGATCATATATCTCCGTAACAGTTCCCACGGTAGAACGTGGATTTCTAGAGGTAGTTTTTTGATCAATAGCAATTGCCGGAGAAAGCCCTTCTATTGATTCAACATCTGGCTTATCTTGCATATTAAGAAATTGCCTTGCATAAACTGAAAGACTTTCTATGTAGCGCCTTTGCCCTTCTGCATATATGGTATCAAATATCAGTGAAGATTTTCCAGAGCCACTGAGCCCGGTTACAACAACTAATTTTTCTTTTGGTATATTGATGCTTATATTCTTTAGGTTATGCTCCTTTGCTCCTATTACCTTAATAAATTGCTCTTTCATTGTTGTAAAATCTATATTTAAGTATTTCTTCTGGTTATTCTGCCTTTTGTTAGGTCGTAAGTTGTCATTTCTACTTCGACCTTGTCTCCTTTTAGGATGCGAATTTTATTTTTACGTATTTTTCCAGAAGCGTGAGCTGTAATTATATGGCCATTTTCTAGCTCAACACGAAATATTGTATTAGGCAAAACCTCAACTACAACACCATCCATTGTTAGTAAATCTTCTTTAGGCATATGAAATAATTATTTATGATTAATATTATGTTTGATTTCATGCCAGTACTTTTATTGAATGAGGCTGCATAACAAAAATATTTTACAATTATATAGCTATTTAAAAATAGTATTTGGCATTAATCATTCTTCGTTAATGACCCTATCACATCATGTATCATTATGTCAAGTTTTATTATATCATTCATTAAAGGTAGGAATTGGCATCATATTTCACGAGGCTTTTTATAGAATTCTAACAAAAAGATGCAGAAAGATAAGCTTGTTTGATTATTATAACTTAAAGATGAGTTTTGGTATTAGATTATTTATCGTTACAAGAGTGCTTTTTTAAGCCACCTATTGCATAAGATGGCTGTTTTTCTTTTTTTAAAGGACTTAATTGAGAATTTCTGCTAAAAAATAACGAGGTAACAGAAGTATTGTGTTTTGAGGGTCTAAATCCATAAAAATCAATCTGGATAAAATCTAGCTCATCTTTTATTAATTTGGCACTGTTTGGAAACCAGTCAGAATTATCCAATATTATCAGCCCATCTTCTTTGATGGATTTAATGGTATTTTTAGCACATTTTAGTCTATTTTCATTGCAGTCAATAATAATTACATCATATTTTTTGTTATTTTTTAATATGAAATTTCTATATTCTTCCTCTTTTTTAAATTCTAGAATATAGTTGCTTCTATTTTGGCATTTTAATTTTTCTTGAATATTTTTAAGCCAATCTTGGTTATTTTCTATGGAGGTAACATTTTTTGCTATTTTAGACCAAAATATTGTGGAGTTACCGGCGCCAAATTCAAATATTTCTTTTTCTGAAAAATCTAGGCTTTTAATATATTCTATTGCTGGATAGCTGTAAAGCGGTATGGCCTCGCCATTTACATCTATGGGTAAATTTAAATTCATGGAGCCTTTAAAGCCGTACCCTTCTGTGAATATTTTCTCAATATTTTTGAAATAGTTAATTTGTTGCATTATTTTAAAAATCTATTTTAAAGCCAATTCGCGCTGTAAATGGTTTGCCTGGTCTTAGTCCAGCTGGCCTTGCGGCAACAGCATATTCTTTGTTAAAAATATTATCCACGGCAAATAAAAGATCTTTGTCTGGCAAAAATTCATAAGAAGCAGCAAAGTCAGTTACAAAATGTGAAGGAATTTTTTCTTCCTTGGCAATAGACCCTGTTCCAGCTTTTGTTCTCATGGCGCTAACAAATTTATTTGATAAATTTAGATTAAATTTATTAAACTCTGCTCCAATTGATAAAGCAATTTGATGTGGTGCTACATATGGCATTTCGTCGCCCTTTGTAACATCTCCCCATTCCTCAAGCCCGCCTTCAAATGAGCTTTTAAACTCGCTTTCAATATAGGTGTAAGAGGCTCGAATTGGGAAGTTCACTTGATTTTTTATAATATTTGTCTTTATTCTATATAAAGATGCCAGCTCCAGGCCTTTAACCTGAACTGCTCCGCCATTATATTGATCACCAAGGGAGCCAACCTCTTCTACTAGAAGATTTTTATAATCATTAAAAAACAAGACGGATTCTAAGAATAAATTACCATTTCTGAATCTTGTTCCTATTTCGTAATTAACTGATTCTTCGGGATCGGCTTCATTGCCAGGTGTTGCTGATGCAAAACCCTTATGAATGCCGCCAAAAATATTTAAATTATCAGCAATTTTGTAATTTGCTGAAATTCCAGGAATTAAAACGTCCTCCGAGGTTTTGGTGGTAGTCGCATTAGTTCTGGCAGTGTCATTTTCATTATCATAGTCTTTTCTTTTAAGCTTAATACTTTCAAAGCGCAGGCCCGGAGCTAATGTTAATTTATTAATTCTAATTTCATCCTCAACAAAAACCGAAAAAGCCCTGCTTTTATTAATACGATTTCCGGCATCTCCAGCTTCTCCTGCTTCGCTTAGGGATATTTCTCCATTTGTCATATCATAATGATGGGTATATTGCATGCGATCTTCATAATCATCATGATATCTCATGCCATATTCTAAATTATGCTTAAAATCACCAATGTTAAATTTATTATTAGCGATAGATTGTATTCCCTGTGAAACATATTTTCTATTATTAGCTTTAATATCCAGAACTCCATCAGACTCTCCTTTAGCAATGCTTAAAAAATCAGAATCACTAAATATTTCGCTAATAGATTTCGTGACGCTGCTGGAATTTGTTATTGCATCTAATTTATACCAATTTCTATCAAATTCATGATAATAAGCAGTATTTGTTATGTTGAAATTCTTGCTCGGCTCAATAAAATGTTTCACTTCATATTGATAGTGATTAGCCTTCATATTATCAAGAGCGCTTGCTTTGTATCTTCTATATGGATTATCAACAAAATCCTCTAAACTAAGACCTAAATATGTTTCATTTGATTCTTCAACATTAGTGGCAATTTTAAATTCAATTGCTTGGAATATTTCAGAATCCTGACCATTATTGAATCTAATTTTGGTCATAAAGTCAGATAATTCATAGCCAGTATCTCCGCCGCCATCAAGCTCTTTAAAACCATCTGATAATTGCTTGTCTATATTTATTACATAGCCAAAATTATCAAAAGAATCGCCATAATTTATATTAATATTATTTTCATTATAGCTTCCTGTTGAGATGTTAAAAGTTCCTTTGGCAAAATCTGGAATTGGGGTGGTTATTAAATTTACAGCTCCTGCGGTGGTTCTGGGGCCATATTTGATAGATGAAGAGCCTTTTCTAACTTCAATGCCTTTAATTCTGCCCGAAGATGGAAAATAATAGGCTGAAGGAGCGCTATAGGGAGCTGGAGCAATTAGGATGCCATCCTCCATCAGGGTGATATTACCGCTTCTGTCATTGCCGCTGCCTCTAATGCCAATATTTGGACGCAGGCCATAACCATCTTCTTCTTGTATATTGATACCCGGAACTTCTCTAATTAATCTTTGAATGTCATTTGTTTGTTTTTTATCTACTTCTTCTGGAGAGATATAGCTAGCAGAGCTAGTAAAATTGCTAGGAATTTGATATATTCCTTGATCTTGATCTTTTTTTACAATAATTGTTGGGGTAATGCCGTAATTATCTGCGAAGGCTGGGCTGGAAATTATAAAAATGCCTATCATTAGGCTATATATAGTGTTAATTGCACTTTTCATTTTAATAAATATTTAATTTTACTTGACTTTTACAAAAGAATGATAATAATTATCATTATCAATGGCTTAAATTTAGTGATAACAATTATCAAAGTCAATATTTTTTTTAATATTTTTTTTAATATTTTTTTTAATATTTTTTTCTTATATTAATTTTTATGTTTCTAGTACAGAAAATAAGAACATATCATTCTTTTATAATTTCAGCATTATTTCATATGTTGATTTTGGCGGCTATAGTTAATATATTCAGCAATAAAGCTGATTTAAATAATATAGCTGAAATTAATCCTGTGGCAATTATAAGTGGCAGCCAATTCGCTAAAATTACCAAAAGCTTTAATAGAAATGACGATTCGTCTAGCTTTCAAGCATCTCAATTGAGGAAGGGAAGCAATAAGTCGGCTATGATTAATGGCGTCATTTCCAATTTAGCGCCTAAAAAATCTGATAATTACGATAATAGCTATTTAAATTTAGTTGCCCATAAAATTGAGCAGCATAAATCCTATATAAGCATGTTTTCTGCTCCAAGCGGTATTAAATCTGAAGTTATATTTAAGGTAAAATTAGATGAGTCGGGAGAGCTTGATTCTTATAAAATGGTACAATCTTCTAATTATGGCTTTTTCAACAAAGCTGCTATCAAAATATTGAAAATATCCTCTCCATTTCCTAAGCCACCTTTAAAAAATGGCTCCAGATCAGCGGAATTAACTATACCAATAGTTTTTGACACTATTTCTTAGTTCTTTTAAGGTAAAGTGTTGGATTGTAGAACTGTATTAGCAGCTATAATACATTTCAAATTCACAAGGATTAGGAGCGTTATTATGTATTTCCACTTCTTGTCTTTTTAGGCTGATATAAGCATCTATTTGTTCGTCAGTAAATACTCCGCCCTGCTTTAGAAAGGCTCTATCTCTGCTTAAGGCATTAAGAGCTTCCTCGAGAGAGCGAGCAACATTTGGAATTTTCTTTAATTGCTTATCTGATAAGTCGTAAAGATCTCTATCGTCAGAATTCCCTGGGTGAATTTTATTTTTAATGCCATCTAATCCAGCCATCAACATTGCTGAAAAGGCTAAATAAGGATTTGCTACTGGATCTGGGAATCTAGTTTCTATCCTTTTAGCTTTTTGATTGGTTACATGTGGAATTCTTATTGATGCAGATCTATTCTTAGCAGAATATGCTAATATTACAGGTGCTTCAAAGCCAGGAACTAGTCTTTTATAACTATTTGTTGAAGGATTTGTGAAAGCATTTAAGCTCTTAGCGTGCTTGATTATGCCTCCAATGTAATACAAGGCCATGTCAGATAGATTAGCGTAGCCATCTCCTAAGAATAATGGCTTTCCTTCCTTCCAGATAGATTGATGAACATGCATTCCAGAGCCGTTATCACCCAGAACTGGTTTTGGCATGAATGTTATAGTTTTGCCATATGCGGCAGCAGTATTCTTGGCAACATATTTAAATTTTTGTACATTATCAGCCGTTTCCACTAATGTGCTATATTGGAAACCAATTTCAGATTGAGAATTTGCCACCTCATGATGGTGCAATAGAGGCTCTAAACCAACCTCTTCCATAGATTTGACAATTTCATTTCTTAAATCTTTTGATCTGTCTGTTGGTGATGAATCAAAATAAGAGCTTTTAACTGCCGATCTGTGGCCTAAATTTCCTAATTCATATTCAGTTTCGTTATTTATTGCATCTTCCTCTGATTCAATTTGATAAAAAGAATGTTGAGCGCCACTTTTAAATCTTACACTGTCAAATATAAAGAATTCTGGCTCTGGGCCAAAATAAGCGGCATCACCAATTCCTGTGGATTTTAGATATTCTTCTGCTAATTTTGCTGTATGTCTCGGGTCTCTTTCATATCCTTTATTGTTTGTTGGCTCAATTACATCGCAAATTAGTGATATTGTTGGCTCTGCACAAAAGGGATCAACAAAAATTGAATTAAGCTGAGGCATTAAAATCATGTCAGATTCATTAATTTTTTTCCAGGCAGGAACGGATGAGCCATCAAAAGATACGCCCCTTGTAAGGCTTTCTTCACTTACCTGATTGGCGCAATGCGTTATATGAATCCATTTGCCATTATAGTCTGTAAATCTGAAATCAACAAATTTAATTTCCTTTTCTTTGATTATGCTGAAAATGTCAGCCACTGATAATGCTTTTTTCATAATTTAATAAAATTTAAAGATTATATTGATTGATAAATTTACTACCACAAAACAATATTGCTTATTTTTAATAAAGTCAAGCATTATTCTTGTCATAAGTTGCAAAAAAGAGTTTTTTCTCTTATAATTGATGGTTTTTAGTAAGAAAATTAGAGAAATTAGAGTATTTTACTCTTAAATATGGCAAAACATAGTCTAATTTTTGTATTTCTGCAATATATTATTTTCTAAATTCAAAAAATATCATTTCTTGCGTCATAAAGTTAAAGAAATCATCATAGATCTATCATATTTTATGATTTCATGCCTAATTTTCTTGAAAAGCACTCTTTTTTGGCAGTTTAGCAAAGATTGGATCAGTTATCTTGGTAGAAATGAGAGACATTAACCAGACAATAAAATATAAAGGAAAAGGAAAGGCAATTCTTGACTTATTTTTCCTCAAGCCTCTTTTTATTATTTTAGCTGCTTTTTCCGCCTTCATTAAGAATGGCATTGGAAATTCATTAACATCTGTCATGGGGGTTTTTATGTATCCTGGACAAATAACGCTAACTTTTATTCCCAGGCTAGATAGCGAGCCCCTTAGGCCCTCGCCATAAACTCGAACCGCAGCCTTGCTGGCGCTATAGGCCGGAGAGCTGGGAAGTCCTCTTAACCCGGCAAGAGATGACATTAGGGCAATTTGGCCATATTTTTGTTTTTCCATAATTCTTATCGCCGGGTTAATTATATTTAAAACACCATTAACATTAGTATCAAAAATATCAGCTATTTGTTTTTCATTTTCAATTCCACCTGCTGTTCCAGCTGAAATGCCGGCATTGGCAATGATTATGTCTAATTTAAATTTTTTCCCAATTTCTTCTATCCATTTTTTAGTCTCTATTTTGTCGCGCACATCCAGTATTTTAGTAAAAACTTTCAAGCCCTCTTTTTTGCAAGATTTTGCTGTTTTTTCTAGCTCTTTCTGATTTCTTCCACTTAAAAATAGAATATTTTCTTTATTTTGAGTATATTCAAGAGCTAGCGCCCTTCCAATCCCACTGCTTGCTCCGGTAATTAATATTGTTCTTGCCATTTTATTGATTTTAATTATTAATAGTTTTAGAATTAAATTTTTCTTAATTAACTTATAATACCATTTTAACTTCTAAAACTGGTATTTTACTAAATAATTAAGTTTAATCATTGTAATCAACAAAAGCAAATAATGAAATATAAATTTATTACATTCGAGGGCATTGAGGGTTGTGGCAAGTCAACCCAAAGCAAGCTTTTGGCTGAATTCTTTCAGAAAAGAAACATTCAAACCGTCCTAACTAGAGAGCCCGGAGGTACTAAAGTTGCTGAAGAAATACGAAAAATATTAGTCAATGGAGATGTTAATAAAATGGACGGAATTACGGAGACATTACTAAATTTTGCGGCCAGAAGGGATCATGTGGAAGATTTAATAAAACCAGCCCTAAAAGAGAAAAAAATAGTAATTTCAGATCGTTTTTTTGATTCAACTTTAGCCTATCAGGGCTATGGCTATGAAGGGGATTTGGAAAATATAAAGCGAATTCAAGAAAGCTCAATTGGCAATTTTGCCCCAGACATTACATTTTTAATCGATATCGATGTTGATATTACTATGCAAAGAATACAAAATAGGGAAGATAATAATCGATATGAGGATATGAGCTTATATTTCCATAAAAGAGTAAAGAATGGATTTGATGATATCTCTAAAATCAATAAAAACAGATTTAGGGTGATTAATGGTAAGAAATCAATTAAAGAAATACATTGGGATATTTTATTTTGCCTAGAATTGATTGCATAATACCACAAAGTCCGTCTTTAATGAATGATACAGGCAAAATATTTTTAGATAAAAATTCTAAGGATGAGTCTTGTCAGAAAGACAATTTTGATAAGATTTACTGATATTTTTCATCAATTTAAGGTATAATTCATCGGAGGGCTCCAGATTCATTCCCACTGGGTCTATTGCTACAATTTCTGCTCTTGATCCTTTTGCTATTATATTGCTGAACTTCTTATTAAATTGTGGTTCAAAGAATATACACTTTATATCTTCATTGCGAGCTTTAATCTTATTCTTTTTTAAGTTTTTAATTGAAACATTTAGATGTGGTTTCTGAGTTATTTGACCTGCATTTTGCAAAAAGAATTGATTTTCAAAATATTGAAAAGCATCATGGAATACAATAAATTTCTTATTTTTTAATGGCTCTAATTCAAGCTCCAATTCTTGATATAGAGCGTTGATTCTTTGTATGGCTATGTCATATTTTTTTCTGTATGTTTTTGTATGTTTTGGGTTCATTTTTTCTAAATTATCTTTAATTATCTTTAAAATTCTTTTTGCGTTTTTTGTATCTAACCAAATGTGACTATCAATATATTTATCATCAATTTTTGCCCCTTGCTTCTTCCAGTCTCTACTAGATCTTGTTTTGTAAAGTCTTAATCCTTTTTCTTTTAATAGTTTAATTTTTTTAGCTTTCTGATTATTAGCTATGGATTTGGCAAAAGAGGATTCTAGAGAGTCGTCAATGTAAAATATTATATCAGCATTCTCTATAAATTTAATATTAGATGGCTTGACATTAAATGAATGAGGACTCTTTTTGCCATCAATTGCTAAATAAATATCGTCAGAATTATGGGCTATCATTCTTATTAGTGAATCGACAGGTTTAATTGACGATACAATTTTGGCAGAGAAGGCTGTATTAACAGGAAGAATCAGAAATAATAATATTATTTTTATCCAGAAATTCATTTAATAAATTTAGATTGTAATTACTAAAATTAACTATTAACATTGGAAGGGCTTTAATAAAGGTCTATTTACCAATAAATTATATAGTAAAAATATAAAGCTGCTACATTGTAATATTTAGCCCATTCTAGCAATGGGATCTGGCATTATATTAGATTAGCATAAATTTAAGATCAACCCTTAAAAATGAAAAATACATTACTGCAGGCAAAGAATATATCGGTATCCTATAACAAGAAGAAAATATTAGATAATGTCTCTCTTGACATTAAGGAGCAGGATTTTACTACAATTGTTGGCCCTAATGGTGCTGGAAAAACCTCTTTATTAAAAATATTGCTTAATATCAAGAAGGCAGATCACGGAATTATTACAGGTAAAAAGGGGTTAAAAATAGGTTATTTGCCACAAAAATTATATTTAGACGGATCGATGCCCTTATCAGCTTTAGATTTCTTAAAGCTTAATAAAAATTTTAATCAAGCAGATCTTGAGGACATCGCCAGACAAACAAAAATAGAAAATATATTAGGAAAACAGTTGAGCCAGCTTTCTGGAGGTGAAATGCAGAAAATTTTATTATCAAATTCTTTAATGGGAAATCCTGAATTACTTATTTTAGATGAGCCGGATCAAAATCTTGATATTTCTGGGCAATTGGCATTTTATGAAATGCTTAATAAAATTTATAATAGCAAAAAATTGTCAATATTAATGGTTTCTCATGATTTGCACCTGGTTATGTCATCAACTAAAAAAGTTATCTGTTTATTTCATCATATCTGCTGCTCTGGAACTCCTGATATGGTTTCCAAGAATCCAGAATTTGCCTCTATATTTGGTAAAGACATGTCAAAATTAGTATCAGTATATAATCATTATCACTCACATAGCCATGGATAATTTTATTTTAAATGCAATTATTGCGGGAATAGGTATAGCCTTGATTTCTGGTCTTTTGGGGTGTTTCGTGATTTGGAGAAAAATGTCCTATTTTGGCGATTCCCTGGGCCATAGTGCGGTTCTTGGTATCGGGCTTGGCATCATTATTGGTATAAATTATAATATTTCCATAATAGCTGTTATAATATTATTCTCTATTTTGCTAACCTATATTCAAAGCAAGGGTATTTTTTCTAATGACGCTATTCTTGGCATCTTGGCGCATGGAGCGCTTAGTATTGGTATTATATTAATTAGCCTTAGCGATGCGGCCTATTTTGATCTACATTCTTTTTTATTTGGCAATATATTGATAGTGAGTAGATGGGGAATTTTATCTATATTTTTGGTAGTGGCGATCGTTTATGTCATAATAATTACAAATTGGAAAGCTTTAATATTAAGTACAATCAGCAGGGATCTTGCTCGCTCTAACGGTATAAATACCACAAAAATGGATTTACTTTTAACTATATCAATGGCTCTAACAATTGCAGTTTCAATACAAATAATAGGTGTTCTTTTAATTACCTCTATGCTTATTATACCGGCAGCAACTTCTAGGCAGATTGTTTCTAGTCCTAAAAACATGGCAATAATTTCAATTTTAATAGCTTTATTATCGGTCTTAGTCGGAATTCTATGTTCTTATAATTGGGATATTCCTACTGGCCCAGCAATCATTGCTATAAGTTTTATTTTATTCTTTATTGTGTTTTTATTAAAAAGGTCTTGATTTTATGGCATAAATAGTTACTTTCTTATTAATGTAAATTTATACCAAATCCCATTCCTTAATGAATGATATAACAAAATATTTTTTGTAAGAAAAATTATAAAAAACGAGTCGTAATATGTTCATATTTCGCGAGGCTTTTTATGATTTTAATCAAAAAATATAAAGTTAGATCATTTATTATTTTAACCCATTTTAAAGATGGGAATTGGCATTATATAAATATTCTAAATCTATGACTAAGGAAAGCATAACAAAAGTTAAACAAATATCATATCTAGACGATTTCAAATGTGCCGCAGATAAATGCCCAGATACTTGCTGTGCCAAATGGGTTATTAACACCACGGTAGAAAATAAAGAATTTTATGACAAGGAAAATCCTGAAATAGCTAAAAATGTTGAATCTTATAGCGATGGTGCTTTTCAAATGAAAAGGCACGATAATGATGATTGTGTGCAATTGGAAAATGGTATTTGTAGCGTACAAAAAAACTTTGGCGAGAATCACTTACCTGATGTTTGCTATACATTTCCTCGCTCATATAAGATGATTGATCAAGATGTATATATGACTTCCAATCTTGCTTGCGCAGAAAGTCTTCGAGTTGCTCTTTACAACAATAAAAGATCTGATTTTTCTTCTTGGTCAGAAATTACTCAAACTAGAAAAAAAGCAGGATTATTTGATAGTAGATCTGGTAAATTGGCAGATTTTTCAGAGAGTCAAATTTTAGATTTGTCGCGTATCGTGAGTAATATGGTAGATGATCCTTCCTGTAGCGCTGATGAGTCTATGGCCAGACTGCTTCTTTTGGCAGATGCAGCAGATCACGATTCTGCTTTTAATTGGAATGATATAGAAAATGAAATTAAAATCACAACTAAAAAAAATGTTGTTGAGATAGCTAGGAAGACAGGTGAATCGGTTAATATGAGGAGTGAGATGATAAAGGTCTTAGATGTTGCTTTTAATGATGTTTACAGGGACACTCCGAGATATAATGTTGTTTTAAAAATGATAAAAACTCGCCTTGGCGACCATAAATCTGATGAGGATATCTTATTTGATAATTATGAAAAAATATATGAAAATTGGGAAAAAGTGAAAATGGATTATGATTATATTCTTAAAAATTATATCAAAGCACAGTTAAGCTATATTATATTTCCTTTAAATGGCTCCTTTAGTAATCAATATCAATCAATGGCGTGTATATTTTTAGAATATCTATTGGTTAGGTTGGCATTGTCTTGTGGTGTATATGGTGCTAAGCAAGAATTAACACAGCCGGAATTAATTGATATCATTCAGCCAGTTGCAAAAAGGTTTTTCGTTAGAGATTCGCATAATCTTTATGGTTTCTGTAAAGATAAAGGCTGGGATGATTGTAAGACAGCAATTGCAACCATCGTAAACCTTTAAAAATGGCATAATACCATTTTTCTTGACAAAACAGAATTAGGTTCCTAGAATTAGGCCGATAATAATATCAAGATCCATTTCTAAATAACTTATATTTAAAGATGGATCTTGGTATAAGTTTTGATATCAAATTCGATATCAAATTTTATGTTTGAAGCGAGTCCGCATTTCACATAGTTTTGATTTAGGTAATATTAATTTCATAAATCAAATCTGTATTATACCAAAATCTATTTTTAAATAGCTTATATTCAAAATATTTTTTGAATAAAAATTATAAAAAACGAGCTGCAATATGGTTATATTTTACAAGGCTTTTTATGATTTTTAACAAAAAAGATGAAGAAGATAAGTTTATTTAATTATTATAATTTAAAGATGGATTTTGGCATTATACCAATTCCCGTCTTTAAAATGGGTTAAAATTAACAAGCAATTTAGCTTTTATTTTTTCTAAAAAATATCTTGCTATATCACTTGATTAAAGTTGGTATTAAATATCATTAATTTAAATAATAAAAAATATGACTAAATCAGCAAGTCTTGGCTTTCCTAGAATTGGAGCCTTTAGAGAATTAAAAAAAGCAGTTGAGGGCTATTGGAAAGGCAATCTTAACAAGGATGAATTATTAACCATAGGCGCTCAAATCAGAAAAAATAATTGGCAATTACAGCAAAATGCAGGAATTAGCTATATTCCAAGTAATGATTTTTCTTATTATGATCACATCTTGGACATGATTACAACTGTCGGTGCAATTCCAGAACGCTTTGCCTTTAATGGTGGTAATGTTGACCTTGATCTTTATTTTTCTATGGCAAGAGGCTTGCAAAAAGATGGAGTTGATGTTGTTGCAATGGAAATGACAAAATGGTTTGACACTAATTATCACTATATAGTTCCAGAATTTAGTAAAAATCAAGAATTTAAATTTTCTTCTAATAAAATTATTGAACAATATGAAGAAGCAAAAAGTCTAGGTATAGAAACAAGGCCTACTATCATTGGCCCTGTCAGCTTCTTACTATTAGGAAAAATGGTTGATAATAGCCAAAGATGGGAGTTAATAGATAGCTTACTTGCAATATATGAGCAAATTTTTGCCAAGCTTATTGAAGCTGGAGTAAAAGATATTCAAATTGATGAGCCTTATCTGGTTACTAACCTTACAGAAGAGGTTCAGGCTCTCTATAAAGATGTTTATAAAAGAATCAAAGGCTTTGCTGGCGATGTTAATGTTCATTTAGCTACATATTTTGATGATTTAGCTGATAATGCACAAACTGCTTTTGAGCTAGACGTTGATTCTGTTCATATTGACCTTGTTAGAGCTCCAAATCAATTAGAAAATGCTCTAAATCTCCTAAAAGATAATCAATCCATTAGTCTTGGCTTAGTTGATGGTAGAAATATCTGGATTAATGACCTTGAGGCTTCTTCAAATATAGCAAAGCATGTAGCAAGTAAAATAGGTAGTGATCGAGTAATCATAGCTCCCTCTTGTCAGCTTCTTCACACTCCTGTCGATCTTAATTCAGAAAAAGATTTAGATGTTGATATTAAATCTTGGCTATCATTTGCAACACAAAAATTAGCAGAAATTAATGCTATTAGTAAAGTTGCAAATTCTGATCAATCTGAAGTTATTGATTTATTAAATGCTAATAAGAAGGCTAATGAAAGTCGTAAAATTTCTAGTAAGATTCATAATAATGATGTAAAAAAGAGGGCTGCTAATATTGATGAGTCTGTTCTTAATCGTAAATCATCTTATGATGTTAGAAAGAATATTCAAAAGGACTTTATTCCATTGCCTCAATTGCCAACTACAACTATTGGCTCTTTCCCTCAAACTAAAGAAGTTAGAAAATATCGTGCTGATTTTAAGGCTGGCAGAATTAATCAAGAGGAATATGATTC
The DNA here is from genome assembly GCA_905478245.1 of uncultured Rickettsiales bacterium. GTDB lineage: Bacteria > Pseudomonadota > Alphaproteobacteria > Rickettsiales > UBA1997 > CAJQHT01. The sequence continues at coordinate 18,307 of CAJQHT010000010.1, forward strand.
TTTCTTGGCAAAAGAAACCACTAAAACCGTTAAATTTCAAGAAGATATTGGCTTAGATGTTCTGGTTCATGGTGAATTTGAAAGAAATGACATGGTAGAATATTTTGGTGAACAGTTAAATGGTTTTACATTTACTAAATTTGGCTGGGTTCAAAGCTACGGATCAAGATGCGTTAAGCCGCCTATTATTTTTGGTGATGTTTCTAGAGATAGCGCTATGACAGTTAAATGGAGCTCTTATGCTCAAAGCCTGACTGATAAAGTCATGAAAGGAATGCTTACTGGCCCTATTACAATCTTGCAATGGTCTTTCGTTAGAAATGATCAGCCAAGAAAGGATACAGCAACACAAATTGCTTTTGCTATCAGAGATGAAGTTATAGATCTTGAAAGAGCTGGTATAAAAATCATTCAAATTGACGAAGCTGCATTAAGAGAAGGCTTGCCAATTCGTAAAGAAAACTGGAAAGAATATCTTAAATGGGCTGTTGATGCCTTTAGGGTTTCTGCTAGTGGTGTTGATGATAAAACCCAGATTCATACTCATATGTGCTATTCAGAGTTCAATGACATTATTGAAGCAATTGCTGATATGGATGCTGATGTAATTTCTATTGAAACCTCAAGATCAAACATGGAATTGCTTGATGCCTTTATTGATTTCAAATATCCAAATGATATTGGACCTGGTGTCTATGATATTCATTCACCAAGAGTTCCTTCATTGGAAGAGATGGTTAATCTTCTTAATAAGGCTTTAAGTGTATTGAGCCCTAATCAAATTTGGGTTAATCCAGATTGTGGTCTAAAAACAAGAGACTGGCCGGAAACAAAATCAGCCTTAGAGGCAATGGTTAAGGCTGCAAATGAAGTAAGGTCTTCCATAGAGAGCCGCCAAAAGAAGCCTGCTAACGCTTAAAGGAATTTTACCAATTCCATTAAGACAGGACGCCAGGGCTTGATTCTGCACTATTCTGGTGCATATTAATATTTTAAAAATATGCACCATTTTTTTTGTAAATTTTAATTGGTAATATGTTTCACGATTTTTATTCATCTTTTAAATCTAATAAAAGAGGCTATTATTCGACTATCATTTTTCTTATTATTTTCCTAATAGCTCTATTCGCAGAGCTAATTGCCAATGATCAACCCCTAATTATTAGATATAAAGAGAAAAATTATTTCCCAATATTATTTTCTTATAATGAAACGGAATTTGGTGGTGATTTTTTAACCAAGTCAGACTATAAAGATCCTTATTTGCAGGAGCTGATAAGGCAAGATGGTTGGATGCTTTTTCCTTTAATCCCCTATAAATACGATACTATAAATTATCACATTGAAAGCCCTGCCCCCTCGCCTCCTTCGGCTAAGAATTGGCTCGGAGTAGATGATAATGGTCGAGATGTATTATCGAGAATAATATATGGCTTAAGAATCTCTTTATTATTTGGGCTAACTCTAACTTTTTTTACCACCATAATAGGAGTTACACTGGGTGCATTACAAGGCTATTTTGGAGGAATATTTGATATATTATTTCAAAGATTTATGGAGATATGGTCAGGATTGCCAGTGCTTTTCTTATTAATTATATTGTCATCAATAATTGAGCCAGGTTTCTGGATATTGCTTTTTATAGTTATTCTATTTGGCTGGATGGGTTTAGTCGGAGTTGTAAGGGCTGAATTTTTAAAAGTTAGAAATTATGACTTCATTAAAGCTGCTCATGCACTGGGCTGTTCTGACTCCAGAATAATATTTAAACATATCTTACCAAATGCCTTAACCAGTACTTTTGCTATGCTACCCTTTATACTTAGCAGCTCAATTATCACCCTTACCTCACTTGATTTTCTGGGGTTTGGTATGCCTGTTGAATCCCCTTCTTTAGGAGAGTTACTAGCTCAAGGAAAAAACAATATAAGCGCTTACTGGCTTGGTATAAGTGGTTTTTTTATCATCACCTTGATTTCGATTTTGCTAGTCTTCATGGGGGAGGCCATCAGGGATAGTTTTAATAAAAGTCAAATCTAGATTATTTTATCAAATTAATACAACTCATTAAAAATAAACTTTGGTATAAATTCTAGACCCTCTCGTAATTTAGATGCTTCTTAAGAAAGAATCCGGTTAATTTCAATCCTAATTTAATATCAGCTTGATTTACCTCTCCTTCTTCATTTTTATATAAAAATGTAGGTAATCTCAGCAATTTATCTTGATATTTTAGCCCCATGCTCTTTGATGCAGCTCTGCCGGTCTTTGGTGAAATAAAATATAGATCATTTTTGTCGCCGCCAAGAGCACAAGATTCTAGATCCAAGCCATATCCTAGCATTTTTAGTAATTCCAATTCTAATTTTATATATTTACTTAGAAATAATGATTCCTCATCACGGCTTTGAGTTAGGAACTGACTTAAATCATAGAATAATTCTTCGTGAGGTTCTCTTTCCATGATATTTTTCTGAATTAAGTAGAATATTGATTTCACACAATTTAATTTTATTTTATTAAACATAATATTTGCCAAATATGAGCGCATAACTTCTATTTTAAAGAAGCCCAGACCGTCCTCTGTTCTTGATTTCCAATTAAAATCTACTAAATTTGCTATTTGATAATTGGCAATTTTCTTTTTATTGGAGGTGGCACCCCTAACAAGGCCGCTACAGAGACCATTTTGCGCTGATAATATTTTAATTATCAGTGAGGTTTCGCTATATTTTTTGGCTGATATTATTATTCCTGTGTCTTTAATTTCTATACTCATATAGCTTATTTTATAACTATATTTTTAATTTGCAGTAATCACTTAGGATAAATTTAAAGATAGAATCTGTCGCGAATCCTAATTGTTTCACGTGAAACAATTAGGATTCGCATTCTTTTCGGAATAAACCAGAATGTTTCACGTGAAACATTCTGGTTTATAACGGCATTTTTTAGAAATTTGATAACTTAATCCCAATTGTTTCACGTGAAACAATTGGGATATGAATGATTGAATTGACAGGGAATTAGTACTAAATGCCACCTTTAATGAATGATACAGGCTGTATTTCTAGCTATGCAGCGATAGAAACTGGACTACCGTCTCCCCGTCTTCAGTAAAAAGATTAGCTTCTTTTGCGATAATTCCAAAATGTTTCACGTGAAACATTCATAATTTTAGATTGGGATTTGGTATAATGCCAAGTCTTAGCTATAATTCCCTATAAAAGCTAGAGAGTTTGCAATATTTCTTTTAATGTTTCACGTGAAACATTGTTGATAAGATGCTTGTTTTGAAACTGATTTCTAAACCAGGTTAATTGTCGCTTAGCATAGTTTCTGGTTTTTTGCGTAGCAATATTAATCATTTCCTGCTTGCTTATTTCTTTCTTTAGATAGCACCCTATTTCTAGGAAGCCAATGGTTTTAAGGATAGGGGGTTTGTTTATTAAGATATCCTTAGATCTTTGCATTAAATTCTCTACTTCTAAAATAGCACCATTTTCTAACATTTCTTCAAATCTTAAATTGCATTTATCATATAGTTCTTTTCTGTCGCTTTCAATATTGAAATGAATAAAATTATCTTCATTATAGAATTTTATTTTTGGCTCTGAATGCCAGTAAGAAATTGTTTTGCCGGTCTGTTTTAATATTTCTAGACGCCTCAATAATCTTTGCTTGTCAAGATCTTTAATTTCATTAATTTTCTCTCCCAATCTTAATAATTCTTTTTTTAAGGCTTCAGCTCCAGACTTAAAAAATAGCTCTCTACATTCTTCTCGAACTGTTTTTTCTATATTTGGAATCTTATGAATCCCGTCAATTAATTTTGATAGATAAAGGCCAGTACCACCAACAATAATTGGCAGTTTATTTGCCAGTAAAGTTTGATCTATTTCTTTTTTAGCTAATTTTAGCCAGTTATTAACTGAAGAATCTTGGTCATATTCTAAAACAGAATATAGTAAATGAAGGGCTTTTTTTAGTTCGTTTTTTGAGGGCTGGGCAGATAATATTGGTAGATCTTTATAAAGCTGCACAGAATCAGCGTTAATAATTACTGAATCTTTTTCTTGGGCAACTTTTAAGGCTAGGGATGATTTTCCGCTAGCTGTAGGGCCTGATATTACCAGAATTTTCTTAATTGTTTCACGTGAAACATTCATAAATTTTTATTATATTAAATTGTTTCACGTGAAACAATTTAAGTTGACATGTTATTTTAAATAATGATATAATCTAATTAATTATTAAACATCACCTTAAATTAAAATGAATAAGAAAACAAGAATTATATCAATAGTTAACCAAAAAGGCGGAGTTGGGAAAACCACTAGTGCCGTCAATCTTTCTGCTGCTTTTGCTATGATGGGACGCAAGACTCTTTTAATTGATCTTGATCCTCAAGGTAATGCTAGTACTGGTTTTGGCATAGCTGATCGATCAAAAAGCATCTATAATGTCTTAATAGATCAATGCAGCGCAAGAGAAGCCATAATTCCAACTGAGGTTGAGGATTTGTCAATAATATGTTCTAACGTAGATCTTTCAGCTTGCGAGGTTGAGCTCGCAAATGCACAAAATAGAGAATATATTCTGAAAGAAAAACTAAAAGACATTAAGGATGATTTTGATTATATTATTATTGACTGCCCTCCTTCATTGGGACTTTTAACCATCAATGCTTTAGCGGCAATTGATTCTATAATGGTGCCAATGCAATGCGAATTTTTTGCCTTAGAGGGATTAAGTCATCTTTTAACCACAATAGAATTGATTAAAGGTAGCATTAATCGAAAATTAAAAATCAGCGGAATAATATTAGCCATGCATGACAAAAGAAATAAATTAACAGAGCAGGTTGAAAATGATGTTCGTAGCTTCTTAGGTGATATAGTTTATTCAATTATAATACCAAGAAATATTAAATTATCAGAAGCTCCTTCTTACGGCATGTCTGCCATAACTTATGAGCCAGAATGTCGAGGATCTCAAGCTTACATTAAATTGGCTCAAGAAATTCTTAAAAGAGAAGAATTAACTAAAAATGAATTAAAGCAATATGCAGCAAAATAAAAATAATAAATTAGGTCGAGGTATTTCAGCTCTTTTAGGTAATCATGTCAGTGCAGATGCTATTTTAAATAATAGTAATGACGATATTCAAGAGAGTATTGTAAAATCTATAAAAATAACACAGATTGTAGCTGGAATATATCAGCCTAGAAGCTTTTTCGATGAAAATAAATTAAATGAACTAAGTAAATCAATCGAAAAGCATGGGGTTATCCAGCCAATAGTGGTTAGAGTGGCAGATCAGAATAGTAATATATTCGAAATTATTGCTGGGGAAAGGCGTTATAGGGCGTCAAAAATGGCTGGACTTTCCCAAATTCCTGCTATAGTTAAAGACGTTTCCAATAGTAAGGCTTTAGAATTTGCTATCATTGAGAATGTACAAAGGTCAGATTTATCAGCCATAGAGGAGGGCAGGGGTTATAAACAGCTTGTTGATGAATTTGGATACACCCAAGGAAAGGTGGCAATAAAATTAGGAAAAAGTCGTAGCTATGTTGCTAATATAATAAGATTACTTTCTCTTCCAAAAGAAGTGCAAGAAATGGTTGAGATTGGCAAATTATCCTCAAGCCATGCTCGGTCACTAATAGGAAAAGAAAATGCCGCTGAGCTAGCAAGAGAAATTATTTCTAAATCGCTATCTGTGCGTGAAGTTGAGGATTTAGCTGATGATTATGATCCAAGAAATGATATAATTGCCGAAAAAAGCAAAGAAGAGATCTTAAGGCAAAAATCTTTAAATAAAGAATATTTAAAGGCTTTAGAAGGAGGATTTTCAAAGATAGTAGGAGACTTAAAGGTCAAAGCTAGCTATAATAATAAGAAAAATAAAGGTAAGGTAACAATCTTTTACGATGATTTTACTCAAATTGAAAGCCTAATTGCTAAATTAGAAAAAAATGATTAAAAAAATAAAAGCAAAACAATATATTGAAGAAATTACACCTTACAAGCAAGGGGTTTCAAAGATTAAAGACGGATTAATGGAGGTTATCAAGCTTTCCTCAAATGAGAACGCTCTTGGCAGCAGTCCAAAAGCAATCAAAGCCTATAAAGATCATTCAGAAAGATTAAATCGATATGCTGATGGCAGTTGTTTTGAATTAAGGCAGGCAATAGCTGGAAAATATAACATTAATCCAGATCGAATTGTTTGTGGGGCAGGTTCGGATGAAATCATATCCTTATTAATTCAGGCTTTTGCAGGGGAGGGGGATGAGATAATTTATAGTCAGTATGGTTTCTTGATGTATCCAATCTCGGCGCAAAAATTTGGTGTTAAAACAATTGCCGCCAAAGAAACTAATTTAGTTGCAGATATTGATAATATCGTTGATTCAATTGGCTTAAATACAAAAATGATTTTTATTGCCAATCCAAATAACCCAACTGGATCCTATCTAAATAATGATAAAATTCAGAAATTAATTGATAAAGTTCCAAAGAATATAATTATTATTCTGGATCTTGCCTATGATGAGTTTGTTGATAAAAATAATAAAGGATATGTTGATGCTACAAAGCTAGTCCAAGAGAATGAGAATATTGTTATGATTAGAACATTTTCTAAAATATATGGCTTAGCCTCTTTAAGACTTGGCTGGAGCTATTCTTCAGATTATATCGGAGAAGTGTTAAATAAGAATCGCGGTCCATTTAACGTAACTGGAGCAGCTATGGAGGCGGGAATTGCTGCCATAAAAGATGATAAATTTATTCAAGATTCCATTGCTCACAATAATTTTTGGCTTAAAAAAATAAAAGATCAATTGCAGAAGATAGGCTTAAAAACACACCCTTCAATGGCAAATTTTATTTTAATAGATTTTCTCAATAGGGATAATTGTCAAAAAGCAAATCAATTTCTATTGCAAAATGGAGTTATTTTAAGGGATCTATCTAGCTATAAGCTTGAAAACTGCCTTAGAATGACAATAGGAACAGAATATGAAAATTTAAAAGCTATAGAATTGTTAAAAGAGTTTCAGAATCTTGGGCAATGAAATTTAATTCATTTATGGGTGAGGCGATAAAAGAAGCAAGGAAAGCTTTAGAATTTGATGAAGTTCCTGTTGGTGCTGTTATGGTTCATTCCAAAACCGGAGAAATAATTGCCAGAGCTCATAATAGAAACATTTCAGATCAAGACCCTACTGCTCACAGTGAGGTTTTGGCAATAAGAGCAGCATGCAAGTCTCTCAATAGTCACAGGCTTGACGAATGTGATATCTATGTAACATTGGAGCCTTGCCCAATGTGTGCTAGTGTTATTTCTTTAGCTAGAATAAGAAGAGTTTATTATGGGGCAGAGGATAAAAAATCGGGTGGAATAGATAATGGCCCTCAAATTTATAAGCAAAAATCCTGTCATCACAAGCCAGAGATTTATGGCGATATAGACTCTAAAGAATGCTCTAAAATCCTAAAAGATTTCTTTGCTAAAAAAAGATAAGAAGATAATTTAAGGTATATCGTTATTTATAGCGTATTAATAATATATATTATATTCCAATCTGTCTCCAATATTATACAATTATCAAGCTGCTCCTATCTTGACTCTAGGGGTTAGAGCTAGATCTAGAAAGGCTTCAGAAAATATAATATTACAAAGTCAGCAATACAAACCACCCTCATATGTCAAGAAATTTATTTGCAAAAAATATAAATAAAATGCTTTACAAACAAATTAAAATCATTGAAAATGTTATTAAAAAATAACCATGTCAAATTTCGTTCTTTGAAGCAAATAATATAACGAAATATTTTTGATATATTTATATAACAGTTTCAAAAAACAAAAAATCTTAAGTTAGATATTATATTTATGAATTTAGAAGAAATTACTCCATTGCAAAGTTATAATATACTAAAAAACAATAAGAGCTCAGCTTTAATTGATGTTAGAACTGATATGGAGATTTCTGCTTACGGAATAGCTGATCTAGCCTCTATAGACAAGGAATCAATATTATTATCGTGGAGGAATCAGCCTGATATGGCAATTGATAGTAATTTTTCTGCCAAACTATCTTCAATATTACAAGATAAATTTCCTAACATTCCCCATGAAGATATTGAGCTATTATTTATTTGCAGCTTAGGGGTTAGATCTAGAGAAGCTGCCACCTTATTTGCAGAGGAAGATAGCTATAAATGTTACAATATTCTGGAAGGATTTGAGGGTAAGGCTGATTCAGATGGAAGCAGGTCAAATATCAATGGCTGGAAATGCACTTTGCCATGGAGGAATTTATCATGATGCCAAAAATGACAATAGCAGATTTTCCAAAAAGCAGCTTGCCAGAGATTGATTTACCAAAGAGCATGGCTGAGGTGGATAATAATTCATTAAAATCAGATATTTGGAAAGAAGTTGGTGGTGATATAGAAAAAGCTTTTGGTAGCGAGACTTATAAAAAATGGTTCGCAAAAATTGATTTATATTCGCATGACGAGCATGAGGTCGTAATGTCTGCGCCTTCTAAGTTTCTTCGTGATTGGATCAAAAAAGAATATTTAAATAAAGAATTCAAGAATCATAAAAATATTAAACAAGTCTGGCTTGAGAAAATACCAACCTTAAAGAAAATCTCTTTAATATTCATTGATGCCAAAAAAGAACTAAATAATAAAGCTAAATTAAATAAGAATGACGATAATAGTCAAAATGATAACGTTCTAAGTATATCAAAGCATGATAATGTTTTTTCTTTTGGTATTGAGCTTAATCCAAAATTTACATTTGACAATTTTATAGTTGGCTCTTGCAATAAATTAGCTTGTGGCATTTCAAGGGTAATAGCAAAAATAGATGAATCTATATTTTCTGAGCAAGAAATTAATCCATTATTCTTATATGGCGGCGTAGGTCTAGGAAAAACCCACTTAGCTCAAGCTATAGCTTGGCATATAAAAGAAAATGATAAAAAAAGCAGAGTCGTCTATATTTCGGCTGAAAGATTTATGCATCAATTTGTAAAATCACTCAGAAGTAAAGATATAATGTCTTTCAAGGAGCAATTTAGACTGATAGATATTTTAATAATTGATGATTTACAGTTTATTTCAGGCAAGGATGGTACTCAGGAAGAGCTTTTAAATACTCTAAGCAGCCTAATTGAGAGCAATAAAAAAATAATTCTAGTTTGCGACAAATCTCCAGGAGATTTAAATGACATAAGTTCAAAATTAAAATCAAAAATCGCCAGCGGCTTTATTGCAGATTTTAAATGTCCAGATTACGATACCAGATTAAAAATCTTAGAATCAAAAGTTAAAAGTTTTGACTTTGCCATACCTCAAGAAGTATTAAAATTATTGGCAAATAAAGTTAATTCCAACATTCGTGATCTTGAAGGGGCTTTAAAGAAAATAACAGCAAACCATTTATTTACCGGTGAAGAAATTAATTTAAAAAATACCAAAGAATTACTAAAAGACCTATTTAGAACAAACCATAATGAGGCCACTATAGAGAAAATTCAAAAAGTTACCGCCAATCATTTCGAGGTTAAGCTTTCTGACCTAAAATCATCTAACCGGTTAAGGCAATTTGCCCGACCGAGACAAATAGCCATGTATCTAGCTAAAAACCTTACCGATAAAAATTTACCAGAAATTGGCAGGGAATTTGGCGGAAAAAGTCACGCTACAGTTATTCATGCTATCAAAAAAACCGCAGAATTAATAGAGACTAATCCAAAATTAGCCATAAGCTTGAAGAATCTTGAAGAAAAAATTAAAAATAATTAGCGATAATTATTAATTCTTATTGACAAATTAACAGTTCTTTCCTAAAACTTATTTTTTAGCTTAATTAAATCTTGCCCTTTTATGTTGAAGAGAGTTATTTTGACATTATTATTTGCAATATTTTTATCTGCCCAGATGTTCTCCGCCATTCATTCATCGGAGCATTCTTTAGATAAGAGTAACGAGCATTCTCAGCTTTGTAAGATTTGCTTAAAATCTGATAATCACCAGATATCTTTTGTGGAGTCTGTAAGTAGTAGTATTGATGGGTTTATTTTTAATATAGACCTTCATATTGATGATCTATCTTCATCTAGATTTTTAAATTTTCCAAACATAAGGGGTCCACCCGGTCATTTCTCCTAAAAAGACTTATTATACCAATTCCTACCTTTAATGAATGGTATAGCTAAATAATTTTTGGCAGAAAATAAACAGTATAAATATAGCGCTGTATATGAATTTTGGTATTACCAAAAGATGGCACAATAACATTACTTAAAAAACAATTAAATTAATTATGATAAAAAAAACAAATATTGCCGTTATGGCAGGCCTATGCTTCTTGGTGAGTCAGCCTTTATTTGCAGGTGTAAATAAAGATATTAATTCTCTAAAAAAAGAAGTTAAAACTATACAGAGAGTTTATGAGAAAAGAATTTCTGAATTAGAGGATCGTTTAAATAGCGACCAGATTATTTCAGAAAATGCTCAATCTTATAATTCTTCTCGTAAGATTTATGGCAATAAATTTAATCCTTCAATTGGGGTTATTTTAAATGGTCAATATAATAATTTTTCAGCTGCTGAATCTGAGATTGCAGGATTTGCAATAGGAGAAGAGGGAGATAGAGGCAGTAATGGCTTTTCAATCGGTGAATCTGAGCTGAATTTCTCATCTAATATTGATGATAAGTTCTTTGGTAGCTTAACAGCGGCAATAGTCAATGAGGATGGTGCCAAGATTGAGCTAGAGGAAGCTTTTATAAGTACCAGACCAGAATTAGGTCTACCAACTGGAATGCAGCTAAAATTTGGTAGAGCCTTTTGGAAGTTGGGTTATCTTAATGAGAAGCACTCGCATAGCGATGATTTTTCAGACAGACCTTTGCCTTATAGAGTTTTTCTTAACAAATCATTTAATGATGATGGTGCGCAATTATCTTATATATTGCCAACTGATTTTTACTTTGAAATAGGCGGAGGAGCTTTTAGAGGTGAAGATTTCCCTTATGGTGGAGGTGAAGAAAATAGTAATCATTCTTTATATTTTAGGACTGGTGGCGATATCACTCAGAATCAAAATTGGAGAATTGGTGGCTATGTTCTATCGGGAGAGGCTAAGCAAAGAATTGTTGGCGAAGAGGCTTCTGAAGAAATTGCTTTCTTAGGGGAGTCGGATCTTTATATAGCTGATTTAAGATATAATTTTGCTCCAACTGGCAATGCTAAAAATCAAGAAATAACATTGCAGGGCGAGTATTTTTATCGTCAAGAGAGGGGAGCTTATAATGATGCCAATATTTCATCTGGTGATATTGATGTTGATAATGATTCGTCTGGTTTCTATTTCCAATCTGTATATAAATTCTCTCCTCAATATAGGGTTGGTTTAAGATATAGTAAGCTACAAGGTGCCGATGTACCATCAAGTCTTGATGATAGTATCTTGAATGCTGCAGATCATGATCCGGTGAGTTATAGTGCGATGATAGATTGGACAAATAGTGAGTTCAGTCGTATTCGTTTGCAATATAGTAAAGAAGAATTATCAAAAGATAATATTGATAATCAAATTACTTTGCAATATATAGTAAGTTTAGGAGCTCATAGTGCTCACTCATACTAATTTTAAAATATTAAATAATGTTAAAATTTAGAATAATATTATTATCTATTTTTCTAGCATTTCCTGTTAGCTCACAGGCAAAGATTAATATTTTTGCCTGTGAGCCAGAGTGGAAATCTTTGGCTCAGGAAATTGGAAAAGATAAGGTTGAAGCTTTTTCTGCCATAAGCGCTACGCAGGATCCTCATTATATAAGGGCAAAGCCTAGATTAGTTTCCAAAATAATCAAAGCTGATCTTTTGTTATGTTCAGGCGCTGATTTAGAGGTGGGGTGGCTTCCTTTATTAATAGAGAGGGGAAAAAAAGAGATTCAGATCGGTAATATTGGTCATTTAATGGCTTCTGATTTTGTTCAAACTATAGAAAAGCCAAGTCATATTGATCGTTCGCTAGGAGATATTCATGCTGATGGCAATCCTCATATTCACCTAAATCCCTATAATATTTTGTTAATTGCCAAAGAATTAACTAGTCGTTTAAAGTTAATTGATCCCAAGAATTCTGAGTTTTATCAAGAGAATTATCAGGTTTTTATCAAAAAATGGAAATCTGCAATTAAGAAATGGGAATATAAAATTAAAAATCTAGGAGAAATTAACATTGTTAATAACCATAAGAATTTTAGCTATTTATATGACTGGCTAAAAATAAAAAATGATATTACAATAGAGGTTCGCCCTGGTATAGCTCCTACTGCTAATCATTTAAAAAGCATCTTAGGCGATTTAAAGCAAAAACCTGCTGATTTTATTGTTCTTAGCCCTTATGATTCAGATAAATCGGCAAAGTGGCTTAGTAAAAAGGCTGATATAAAAATATTAATTCTACCTTATACTGTTGGAGGTAATGATCATTCTGTAGATCTGTTTTCTTTGTTTGATAGTACTGTAAGTTTAATAATTAATAATATGTAATGATAAATTTAGAGATGCTTGAATTAATCGCTCCTGCCTTAGTGGCTGGAGTTTTAATATCGCTAACACATGGCTTGCTTGGAAAGAAGGTTCTTGAGAAGGGAATTATATTTATTGATCTTGCCATTGCTCAAATAGCAGGTCTTGGCATGGTTATTGCCAATATATTTTTGCCAGATCACACATGTTTAAGTCAATTAATTATTATTTTATTTGCCTTGAGCGCTTCTATTTTCTTTTACTATATAGAAAAAACTTTCCCAGATATTCAGGAGGCTATAATTGGCTGTAGTTTTATTTTGGCAGCATCTTGCACTATTTTATTTTTATCAGGACATCCTCATTCTTCTGATAATATGATGCATTTGCTATCAGGTCAGATTCTATTTATAACATTTCAGGATATAATTTGGCATTCTGTAATATATTTAGCAATATTGTCGCTATGGTTCTTACAAAGAAGCGCAAGAGACAATATTGCTTTTTATATTATTTTTGCATTTGCTGTTGTTTCATCTGTTCAGCTGGTTGGAATTTATCTAGTTTTTGCCAGTTTAATATTGCCTGCTCTTGCCTCTAAAAACAAAAAGAATTCTTTATTGATATCTTGGACATATGGTATATTGTCAGTAGTTTTTGGATTGATTATGGCTGTTAATTTTGATTTACCTGCGGGTATCGCAATAGTAATAACATATTTTATCCTTGGCCTTCTAATATTTTTATTAAGATTAAAATGACAAAATTCAATTTCAGAAAAGCAATTAATAAAAGCCTGATAACAAATTGGGTGGCATTGCTGCTTATATTGGCGGGATATTTATCTCCTCTTTATGGTGATATTATACTAATGACTGGTGTTTTTGCCTTATCTGGAGGGTTAACCAATTGGATAGCCATTCATATGCTATTTGAAAAAATACCTTTTCTTTATGGGTCGGGAATTATACCTAATCGCTTTGAAGATTTTAAAGTTGGCATTAAGGCTCTTATAATAGAAGAGTTTTTTAATAAAGAACATATCGATCAATTCTTTACCCAAAAAGGCAAGAATTTATCAGCTGATGCCATTAATAGTAAAATAGATTTCAATAAAATATTTGAAGATTTGGTGGAGGCTATTATTGAATCCCCCATGGGCTCCATGCTTGGAATGCTAGGTGGAAAAGAGGCTCTAGCGCCATTAAAGGAACCAATAATTAAAAAATTAAAGAACATCATTAATGAATTAGCTGAAAATAAGGGCGATAATTCAGAAAAAGATTTTATTCAGAATCTAATTCTAGAAATAGAGAAAATAATTGATAATCGCCTTGCTGACCTAACTCCAAAGATGGTTAAAGAAATTATTCAAAAAATGATCCGAGAGCATCTAGGATGGCTGGTTATTTGGGGTGGTGTTTTTGGAGGTTTAATAGGGTTTATTTTTAGCTTCTTCCAATAATTTTCGCTCAGGCTTTATTAAAGCCTCCTATGCTAAAAATATTAAATATAATTTTGATTATAGTGGACAAGGTGAAATAAATCTGATATAATGGTAACAAGGGAGTTGGTTAGCATTATAAATATATTTCTATTATGTCAAAAGGTAAAAAAACAACAGAACAAAATCAAGAACGAGAAGCAAGATCTCCAGTGGCAACAACTCTGCCGCCGCATCTAGCATTTTTAGGCGAAGAAGGTCAAGCATTTGATGCTAAAGCTTTTATGGAACAAATATTAAATAATGAATTAAACAGATTTTCAGAAAAACAACAAGAAGTTGCTCGACAAATGATCAGGGCGTCTGAAAATAACAATATGTTAGAAGTTTTACAAGATCTTCATGCATTATCAAATCAGGGTAATATTAACAATGGGGAATTAACATTAAATTTTCAAAATTTTTTGAATGATCAAATAGGTACTAGACAAGAAAAGCAAAATCAAGAACGAGAAAGACATGCCAAAGAAGAGAATAGTGATGATAAGTCTTTGGAGAGCGGCGATACTAAACAAGTTCAGGAAGTTAATTTTAGGGCTTATGATATTTTTGAGTTGAGTAACTCAGATATTTTAACGCAGTTACAATTTATTCAACAAGAGCTTAATAAGGAAGATTTGAGCACCCTAGATAAACAACGATTAATTTTTGAATATGAGCTGATCACATCTTCTCATCCAGAATTATTTCAAGTGCCAGAGAGAAGAACAAGGGGTGAAGATTTACCTGCTGCCAGGGCGGATTCAAAGGAGGAGGCTTTAAAGATTACTAATAGCGTAGGCTCAATTAACCCTAAGAACGCTACAGAAGTAGAAGCCTTAATAAATTCAGCTGACAATGAGGCAGAATATATCGTGCTAGATTATCAGAAAATTAAGAATAAGATAGCCGCAGAAGAAGTTTTTAGTTATGGTGAGACGATTCACCATGTAGAAGCTCAGACGCAACGCGTAAAAAGTATTGTTCGTGATGCCTTTAGAAAAATTACACAAGATACAATTACATCAGGAATCTCAAAAATACGTTCTGCAGCGAGAGTTGCTGATTTTTTTGAAAAAAATAAAAAATTATTAGATCAATTTTACCCAGATCCAGACGCAAAAAAAAGAATAAAAAAGAAAATAGGTAATATAAAAAATGAAACTGATGTTCATATAACAAAATATTTGGAATTGTTGTTGCATAAAGTTCAGTCAGAAGAAGAGTCTAGAAAAAATGACATTATCGCAAATATATTGTTATCAGAGAATAGTAATCAATTCCAAATAACAGCTTCCAGCCTTATTAATATGCATGAAAATAGCATTATTCCAGATGATGATTTTAATTGCAGCAACGATTTAATAGAAAAGATTATTAATGAGTCTATAAAAAGAATTAGTAGCAATGAAGATAAGTCATATTTTATTCTTGGCTTTACTTTGCTGGCGCAAAGATTCTATTCTAATGATTCAGATCAAGTTTTTGTAAAAGAGTTATTAAAGAAAATTGAAGATTCACAGGTACTAAATATGGATAAAGAACATTTTAAAAAGTGCTTGGAAAGCTTAATGAGAAATTTTAAAAAGACAGAAGCTGAAGTTATTATAATAGAAAAAATATTACAAAATCTTGAGTTAAGTGAGATAGTAAAGTTTCAGTCAGAAAGTAACTCCTTAGTTTCAGAAATGTATGAAGGAACAGCGACCATTAACAGAAAGAAGCTTTTGAATAGCTTGATAACTGAATATATCGCCCAAAGGCAAATTAGAGAAATGCATCCATCTTTAAATGGGGCTATTGATAACGTGGTAAAAACATCAGAAGATCTGGCTTTAATAAGATATCAGGCGCAGATAGAATCCTATTTGCTAGCTGGTAAGCCTAATTTAGAATTATTAACTCAAATTGTAAAAAATGAACAATTTAGCGATGAAATTTTGATAAAAATTATTAAATCAGGTCATTGCGAAGAAGATATAAGTCGTTTAGATTTACAAAATAGAGTTAAATTCTTAGATTTACTGAGTCAAATAGCTGCAGATCAAAATAAAATAGTTGACAATAATTTGTTTGACTTCTTTATAAAATCTGTTGCAGATGTTGAGCGGAATTCAAGTGCCTTAGGGGAGCTGGTTAAAAAAAGAACAAGCAAATTGACAGTTAATAGCAGATTGCTTGATTTGCTAGAAAAAGAAGAAGTTGAAAATGATTCCAAATTGCGCAATATAGAAACACAAATAAAACAAGCGGAAGCTGAAAAGAAAAATGCTGAAAAACAATCAAAGGACTGGCAAGATGGAGGTGGAAATTTTCTCATAACGAAAAGGCGCTTAGCAGCAATTGAGAAAAAATCACAAGCAATTATAGAATTAGCAAAAAATATCAACAACTTACAAGATAATAAAAATGAATTAGTTGCTAAAAATGCAAAAATGCAAGAAGCTTCGCTCAAAACTATCAAAGCTCTTAGCCAGAGCGCAGCGAGATTGAAGCAAGAAATCATAGCAGCCTCAGGGGTTGAGGGGCACAAAGCCCCAGGAGCTAAGGGTAGAGAAGATATTTACGCACAGATTAAAAAATTATTAATATCGGAACAGCAATATTTGGATGCTATTGTTGGTAACGTAGAAGTATCGTTACAGACTTTGGGGTCCAAATTTCGCTTTACTCAAAAGATTACAGACGCTAAGAATGAAGATTCTAAGGTAGCGCAAGATTCACAAAGATCTTCAAATAAATCTTTTAATAGAAGGCTAGCTAGTTATATTGTTGCAAATCAAAACTCTTCTTCTGACGTTAATTTAGATGCGGTTCTATCTGGAGCGCTAAAGAACGAATGCTTAGAAGCTAATCCTGACCAAGAACTAATTTCAATCTTAATTTCTAGGATCAAGGAATTTCCTGCGCTTTATTTTCAAGGCCAAGGTTCTGTAATTAGCGATATAATATCTAAAATAAGAAGAGTTGAAGATCTGGATTTATTGAGGAGTGTCGTAATAAGTAGTGAGACTAAACAAAGACAAGCTGGTGGTCTACAAATAGTTGGCCATTTGGTTCAGGGGTCTCAACTTGAAGATTCAAAATCAAAAAAACCAGAGATTAATTTTAAAGAATTTATTAGCGCCATAAATGAAAGAATAATAAAAATCACAGAAGCAAGAGATAGATCGGCAAGTGATAGTGGTGATGAAAAGAATGTCGAGGGTGGTGCCTCTGATTTAGCAAGAACTACTTCTTTTAGGGTTCCTGGATCTCCTAGTTCTGTTGGCCAAAAATTTGCTACAAATAAAGGTCATAAAAGAAATTTGACTATGGCTACTTTGGGTGATTTAGCAAGAAGCCCTGGTAAGATGTTTTTCAAAAATAAATTAAAAATAAATCTTGATGGAGTTAAATCGATAGAGTCTTTTAATCTTTCTGATATATTGGATCAATTACCCGAAGTTCATAATCTTAATAAAGAAACGACTAAGACTATAATTAGCCATATTAAGACAGCCTATGAATATATGGGTCAAGGGGAAGGTCTTAACAGGGCTAAAAAAGAAGAAATAACAAATAGCATCAAGGAAATTGCGCTTCAAATGAAGAAAAAGGATTCAGGTATATTAAATAATCAAAATTCTGAATTATTGCGTGATTTATTATTATTAAACCCTTCTTTAAAGCCAAGTCAGAAAATAGAAATTCTACAAATATTCTCGCCAAGTCTATTGCTTGATCATAATAAAATTTTAGAATATTTAGCTGAATGCAAGACTGATCAAGAAAAATATCAATCATTAACACAGATATTTTCATTGCTGGAAAAAGATAGAGGTGATGTCGACAAAGATCATATTTTATCTTTTATGTCTTATTATTTAAGTGAAAACCCTTGTGTTGCCTCTTTATATAATTTAAAATTATTAAAGCAATTACATAATGTTGATATATCATTAATGAAAGAGGGGAGTTTTGAATCATTTTATAAAACTTTATTTGACCAGCTGCCAGTTTTTCAAGTGCCAGCGTGTATAGGGGATATGGCTAGCAGCCAAGAAGGCAATATTTTTCATAGAATGTTAAAGATATACAAAATTAAGAGCATTTTAAAACATTCTATACAGGACTCAGATACTATTGTCGGATCAGATAAAAAGCTTTTAACGGAAACATTAAATTCAATAGACGATAAAATTAGAAATGAAGCCATAAATAGCATTGTAATAGGCGGAATGAATAGAGATCCAGCAGATAGTGTGTTAAGAACTATTGAAATAGCTAATATGAAAAAGGCGGATTATATACATGACCAGCTATTAACAGAATCAGATAAAAATATCTTGTCTGTTTTTTTGCTTGGTAAAGGAACTTTGAGTCCAACTATAACTAGCGAAGAGAATATTAGCAAACCTGTAACAAAGCTCTTTATAGATCAAGTTGTCAAAGAATTTTCGTTAGAAAATCCATTATTTATAATATCGGCAATTAATTTATTGACAAGTAACTCAATATCTAAGTCCAATTATCAAGAATTATATGATTATTTTATTTCTGAAGATGCTACAGGACAAGCAAACATCCATAGCAGAAAAAGAGAAGATTTTCAAAATGAACTTAAAAAAATAACAAGCACAGAATTAAGTGATGTAGAAAAAACGAGCATTGATACATCATTAATTGTGTGTATTAATGAAATTATTGTATTATTGATAAACACTCGGGAGCGCTTTTTGACAGATAATGAAATCACTACTAATAATGCTGATAACCCTTTTTCTTTTGATAGTAAGTTTCTTAATGAGTTAACAAATTTAGCAAATCAACAAAGATTATCAAGAAGAGAAGATTCAAAAGCAACTCCGGTTGCTGATATGTCGTCTATAACTTTAGGGTCGCAAGATGCTAAAGAGACAGATCGTCCAGTCGCTGCAGAAAATATTACTGATGTAGCAGCTCAGAGTCAAGAAGGTGAAATACTAGTGGATAGTAAAGTAGAAACTGTCACACCAACTCCTTCTGAGCCTGAATCTGCTTCTGAATTTGGAGCAAATCGACAAAACAGAGGCCCTGAGGCAGCAAATAGCTTAAATTTTGGTGAATTTTTTTCTAGGTCAGCGCCAGTGCCAGATAGTAAAGTAGAAACGGTAGCCGAGACAGAAGCCCCTGGTCCAGAAATTGAAGGTGCAGAAGTTTTTGATTTTAACAATCTTCCTGGTAGAGGTAGGAGTTCTACAGTTAGTAGCCGTTCTAACCAAGATAGCGGAAGTAATCCTCGTGGAGGCGGAGGTAGGAGTTAATATCATTTTATAACTTACTAACTTATAAATGAGTTAAATTCTAGATATTTTTATAGTAAAATTATTAAAAAACGAGCGCAATATGATCATATCGTACGAAGCTTTTTTGATTCTAGGCAAAAAGTCTCATAAAATCTTTTATAGCTTTTTTTGATTTCTGGCCGCGCTCTTCTTCTAAAGCTGAAGAAAGGTCAATCATTTTAGCATTAGTTTGTTTTAGAGCTTGAGCTAGATTATTTTTGTTGATTCCGCCTGATAAAAACCAATCTATCTGAATGTTTAGTTTATTTAAGATGTTCCAGTCAAAAGATTTTCCGCTGCCACCTTGATTTATATCATCCCTGTAATCAAAAAGAAAATAATGGCAATATTCTTCAAATTCAGCAATATTTTTTAAATCCCCAGCACCTGAAATGCTAAAGGCTTTGATTATAGGTAGTTGAAATTTATTTTTTATTTCCCTGACTCTACTTAAACTTTCTTCACCATGTAGTTGCAGTAAATCAGGTTTTAGCAAATTTATAATTTGCGCTATTTTGCCGTCACTTTCATTAACGATAACAGCAACTTTTTTAATTTCTTTTGGAATATCTTGAGTGATGTGTGAGATGTTTTTTAAATCAACGTCTCTGGAGGATTTTGCATAAAAGACAAAGCCTATAAAATCTATGTTAAATTCACAGGCAAAATCTATATTCTCTTTGTCTTTGAAGCCGCAAAGCTTAATTTTAACTCTCTTATTCGAGATTATGGCCATAATATTTTAAAAATTGTGGCTAATTAATTAAAATTAGCCATTATATTTGGTCATTACATTTTAAAGCCAGGAGGTAATGGCATGCCACCAGTAGCATCTTTAATAGAATTTGAACTTTCTTCGTCAACTTTATTTTTAGCATTATTGAAAGCGGCAACCAATAGATCTTCTAAGATTTCTTTCTCGTCCTTTTCTATTAAAGATGGATCAACTGCACATTTTTTAACAATCCCATCGCCGGACATTGTAATTTTTACCATTCCGCCACCAGACTCACCTTCGTGAATAGTTTTTGCTAAATTTTCCTGGGCTTGCTGCATCTTTTTTTGCATTTCTTGAGCCTGCTTCATTAATCCTTGAATATCCATAATTATTTTAATTGAGTTAATATTTATAAAGCTAATAACGTTTCCTGTCTTTAAAATTGGCTAAAATCTAACTTGATAATTTTTTGAAAAAATATCTTACAAGACGGGCCATTTAAAACGGGATTTGGATAGATTTTGAGTTAAATTGGTCAATTTGTCAAGTTCTATTTATAAAAACAAGCAATCTATTTTTAGGTTTAAATTAATATTCTTTGAAACCCAGCTTGCATCAGGATCAGAAGATGTGCCAATATCAAAATCAAGGCGATTAATTGAGCTTGTAGCTTCAAGAATGGCCTGATTATTAATTTGCTTTATTTTTCCGGAGAAGTTATGTGCCAATTTTATATTTCTAATTGTTAAGTATCCTTCTATATCATAATAATCTTCTTTTATTTTACTAATTTTGGAGGTTTCATAGGTGGCTTCAGGATATTTGTCAGTATTAAACCAGTCTTGTTTTTTTAAAGTATAATTATATTCCTTGCTCTTAGTCTTTGCTGATTTTGTTTTTATTTCTATTTTTGCTTGAGATTCTTTTATATTATCAAAATCAAAATCTATTTTTCCTATGAATTTTGTAAATCTACCTTTGAAAATATTGCCAGCATGAGATCCTATAAATTCTATATAACTATTTTCTTGATTTATTTGACAATCATTAGCTTTGGCATCGATGATTATGGTGCTAAATAGTAAAAATAGATAATATTTTAAGCTATTTTTCTTCATAGTGGAATTCTTACGGTAAAATCCTGTTGATTAATTTATCTTTACTAATAAATTGATGTTTTAAAGCTGCAAATATATGTAAAATAAGCAATAAGAGCATTAATTTGGCCATAATGGCATGTGCAGCGCTAAATATTTTATTTAACTCGGCCTTATTGCTATATTCTGCTAAAAAAGAAATTTGCGGCCACTCAAATAAGCCAAAAAACATTGTGGCAATATTATAAGAACTGCTTGAAATCATGCACCACCCCGCTAATGGCACTGCAATCATAAAGAAGTATAATGTTATATGGGCGCTATTTGCTAAAATGACCTCTAATTTAGACATGCTATTTGGCATTTTAGGTGGCTTATGAGAGAATCTCCAAATTAAACGAAATATACTCAAGATCAAAATCAGAAGCCCTGCAGATTTATGGTGTTGATAAAAATTATAGGCAAGATCTTTGCTGTTGGTTGATTTTATGGCATCAACCATCCACATGCCAGAGGCAAGCTGAAAGATTATTGCAATTGCAATTAGCCAATGCAGAATAATAGCAATTTTATTATATTTTTTAACAATCATTTATGATTTATGAAATTCTGTTTCTATGATAATTTCTACCTCATCGCTAATTGAGGGGATAAGAGCGCCAAAACCCCAGTCATTTCTGTTTATTTTTGCTTTTGCAGAAAATCCAAGAGCTGGAAGTCCGACATATGGTTTATTTTTATAGGCTTTATTAAATTCTGCTTTTAATTTTATTTCCTTGGTGATGCCAAGCATTGTTAAATTTCCAGTAATTATGGCTTTCTTTAATCCTGACCTAGTTATCTTTGTTGATTGAAAGCTAATTTTAGGAAATTCCTTAGCATTAAGCCAATTTTCATTATATGCTAAAAATTTATCAAAATCTTTCTTTTCTGGAAAAGGAAAATCTGTTTTAATGGAATTTGCACTAATGCTAGCTGTTAAAATGCTTTTAGTGGGGTTGATATTATTGAAATCTAATTCTGCATCAAACTTGGTGAATCTGGCAGTATAGTTAGACATTCCTAAATGTTTAACCCTAAAAATAACACTACTATGAGCTTTATCCAGCTTGTATTTTCCTGAAGGTATATCGTTTAAATCTTTTTTCAAAGAAATACAAGAGGTAAGTAATAATAATAGCAATAAATTGGAAATTATATTTCTTGTCATGATTTTGTTAAATAATTAATAAATTTAAAGATGAATTTTAGTATAAATTATTTTTAATAAAACTAATTTCTTGAAAAAATTTCATATTTTAACATAAAATTTTTAGCTTTTCTGTATATGTCAGAATTATGACCAAGTAATAATGGTCTCATTTTATTACTATGTCCAAGATTGCTATTCTTAGCTTTAAATATTGCGATATTAAGTCCATATTCATCGATTCTTTTTATAAAATTTTCTATAGCAATATTTATGTTTTTAGCTTTAGGAGTTCCGTGAGGATTGGCCTGTAAAAAGTTGCCAAGCAATATAGCTTTAGGGATTTGTTTATGATTAACTATAATTTCAACAATTTGACGAAAATAGCGATCAAGCCTTTCTCCATCTTCACCCTCATCTTCCAGAAATAATATTTTATTATTGAAATATATTTGATGTTTTCCACCAAAATGCCCAGCCAGAACACTAAGGCAGCCACCGCAGATTTGACCATTAATATCCTTATATTTATTTTCTGGACTTAAAAGCTCTAATTCATAGGTAAATATTTTCTTTTTCAAAAATATCATATCTTTCAATTCTTGCTGTGCCTCTTTTTCAATTTCATTTTTTGCTAATTGCAATAAAACTGGTCCACAAATTATATTCCAGCCCCAATTTCTTTGCATAAAATCTGATATTGAGACAATATCACTAAATCCTATGAATAATTTATTTTGCTTTACTGGTTCCATTTCTTCTAGAAATGGTAGCAAATCTCCACTGCCATAGCCTCCCCTTGCGCACCATACTATCTTAGAATCGCTGCTTGTTAGGGCAGCTCTTAATTGCGCAAACCTATCTTTAGGGCTATTTAAGGGAAATTCATGTTTCTGATTTTCCCTGGCATGAATAAGTTTTTTTTCCAGGAATATTCTGGGCTTAAGATTGAGATATTTTTCGGCATAATTCTTAATTGCCAATATTTCACTTGTAGTACAGCTTGTTGCGGGAAAAACAATGTCAATAATGTCGCCTTTTTTGCAGCTCTTGAACATAAAATATATATTTATACTAAACCCCTTGTCTAAATTGCAGATATGCGGCAAGCTTGTCTTCATTTATCTTTTTTTGATTAAAATTTATAAAAAGCTTTGTTAAAATATAACTATTTTACAGCTCATTTTTGTAATTTTATCTAAAAAAGATCTTGCTCTATATTGCTCATTAAAGATGGACTTTAGTATTAGTTAAGATTGAAGTTGACTAATACCAATTGAATTTATAAAATAGATTTTAATATTGAAAACTTTAAAATACCAGTAAAGAATAATGCCAAAAGACAAAATAGTTATTTTTGACACAACATTACGAGATGGAGAACAGGCGCCAAGTGCAACAATGAACTTTGCCGAGAAGATTCTTATTGCTAAAACATTAGAACAGATGGGTGTTGATGTCATTGAGGCTGGCTTTCCTGCTGCTTCTGAAGGTGATTTTAATGCTGTAAATCAAATTGCAAAAAACTCTAAAACATCCAGAATTTGCGGCCTATCGCGCGCTAAGAAAAATGATATTGAAAAGGCTGGTTTAGCTGTAAAGGATGCGCCTCTTGGTCGAATTCATACCTTTATTGCAACTAGCGATATCCATATGAAATATAAATTAAAAATGGATAAAAAACAAGTTCTGGAGGCTATTACAGATAGCGTAACTCTTGCTCGCTCTTTATGTGATGATGTTGAATGGTCTGCAGAGGATGCGGTTAGAACGAATATAGATTTTCTATTTCAAGCC
>CAJQHT010000011.1 GCA_905478245.1 uncultured Rickettsiales bacterium
GGAGTATAGAGCTATAAATATAAGGCGCTGATAAGCAGGCAAGGAATAAAATTGGTGAAACTATACCTAGTTTTATTCCCCTGTCTACAAGCTTTATCTTTTTACCATTAGATTCATCGCTAGTCTCAATGCTTTTTTGGTAATCAAAAAGGACATTAGCCAAAACATAGGATTTTGTATCCTCGTCACCATCTAATACTCCTTGCTGTAGCCAAGTATCAGGGTAGCGCCCCAGAGTTCCATAATTTAAAGCTTTTAGGGACTTAAACAAGAAAATTGCACCAGCAAGGAAGCATAAGCCAGTTGAAATTGTAGCCCAATATATTAAAGATTCTTCAACCTTTAAGATTTTTGGAACAGAAAATAAAGCAGTTGAAAATGAAAGGAACATTGAGAGTAATGTAAAAGCCTTTCTTTCAATGTTCTCTTTTTTCTTAAAGGAATCATTTAGTCTTTGTTCAGCTTGCCTTAGACCTTCTTTTAAGGTAGATGGGTTAAACTTTGCTATTTCCTTTATCTCGTCTTTTGTAAGCATAATACTTTCCATTTTAATTAAAAAATCTAAACTTAACTAATTAAGCTTAGTTGTCAACCCATTAAGTGAGCAATCCGTTTCTTTTTCTCAAAACTCCACCACTCATTTGAACAAATAGTGGAGCATGATATAAAAATGATTGAACTAAAAAGCGAAATAATTTATCATGATGAGGTCCTGACTATGTCAACAAGATTAGCTGCAAATAAAGGTCAAAATCTTAAGTTTTGGTACGATAGGTATAAAAAACATGAAATAGAATTAGATTTTGCAATAATTGATATTATAGAATTATCTAATGATTTAAATTTAAAATATGAATTTGCAGTCGAAGTTGATGTTGCGAATAAAAAATTAGTTAATTTTGAAAAAGAAGCTTTTCGACTTTCGAAACAAGGAGATTTTATTAAATCTAAAAAATTACTATTTAGCGATGAATATAATAAATATAAAAAAAAATATTCATCCTCTATAAATTATTTAACTAATGATGTCACAGATTCTATCTATACTCTTTCCAAAAAATACAAAAAAGATTTATTATATGTTAAAATAGTATCTTTATTAAGCATTATTGCTCTTTGTACAATTTGGATATTTGTTTTGATTAGAATCAGGGTTGAATCTAATAAAAATAAAGCATTATTTTTAAAACTCAATACAGCCAAACAAGATATAGAATTAAATCTTAAAAAACTAGAAGAAAAAAATAGCGAATTAGAAAGATTTAACTTCTTTATTGTGCATGATTTAAAAGAGCCTCTACGTCTTATATATTCTTACTCTCAAATAATAGAGAAGAATATAAAAAACAAAGAAAATAAGGATTATCTGCTCAAAATACAAAAATCATGTTTCTTTATAAATCAATTAATAGAAGATTTATCAAATTTTGGAAAAACAATTAAATCAAAATTATCTTTTTCAAGATTTAGTATAAATGATATTATTTTTGAAATAGAAAATGATGCCTTGACAAAGTTAATCGCAGACAGAAATGTTTTAATTACCCTTGAAGATAATACACTCTTTATCAAAAGTGATAAAATAAAATTAAAACAAATATTGTTAAATATTATAAAAAATGCCATTACATACAACACCTCAAAACAGCCTGTAATTCGAATTAATACAGAAAAAAATAAAGAACAGGTAATTATATCTATAATAGATAATGGTATTGGCATTGACGAGAAATATCATAAAAATGTTTTTGATCTTTTTACAAGACTTAATAATAAAAATATATACCAAGGCAGTGGAATTGGACTTGCAATATGTAAAGATCTTTCACAAAAAATAGGTGCTGACATATGGATAGACAAAAGCAGTAAAAATGGAACTACATTCAAAATTTCATTAAAAGAAGTACCTTTAAAATAACTTCTTTTTTAATAATTTTTAGGGGTTGCAACACATGACATCCAATATCCAAGAGAATCAGAGATTTTTTTCTCAAAGTCATTTATGTCAAATGATTTTACTATATAGCCACTAGCTCCTAACTTATAACATTCCAGCATTTCTTGAGCGTTTATAGAATTCGTAAGGATTATAATAGGAATGAATGAGAGATCTGATTTTTTCTTAATTTCCCTTAACACTTCAAATCCATTTTTGCTTGGCATGTTTAAATCTAAAAAAATTAAATCTGGCAACTTGTTAGCGTCCATCAGCCCATAAATAGTAGCAAGTGACTCGACACTATTAAAGCAATTTATTATATTTAAATTATTATTATCAATTTTTTTACAAGCCCTTTCAAAAAAGAAAGCATCCTCTGCACTATCTTCTATCAATAAAATGTTCCATGATTTATCTTTTTCTTTATTAATTATAGTTGACCCTGACACCGGTAATTCTGTATTGTTGCCAGATAAAGAACTAAATCCTTCATAAAAATAACCAGGATCAACTCCTAATTGCTCTGAAATATTAAAAATTGTACTTGCGTGAATACGCAATTCTCCAGATTCTTGCTTTTGAATTAACTGATGAGAGCAATTCATTAATTTAGCTAAAGCCTCTTGCTTCATGCCTATTTTTTTCCTTTGTTTTTTTATCTTAATTCCTACAAATTTATTGAATAGGTCACTTTCTTTTCTTTTTTCCAGATTTAGCATTTTAATTAATTATATTGGCTTTAATTAAAAATTATATAAAATTCCAAATTCTAAAACTTTATATTCAGGCTTAAAGCTATCTGTTGCATTAAAAATATCGTTAGATTTTCTTGCTTTGTTTATTTTGTAAGCAATATTCAAGCTTATATTTTTATCAATTAAATATTTTGCCCCAAGACCATAAAAGAAAAACTCTAAAGTTTGAACTGAATTAGAATTATCTGTAGTTTGACTAATTCTACCTTCAGAATGTCCAAATAGAAAATAAGGAGACAATTTATCATTCACATCATAGCCTAAATCCAATCTGGCTCCATAGCTATATTTTAATTTATGCAAATCAGTTCTTGAAGAATCTTCACTGCTACTATTTTGAATATTATTATGGTTATAAAATATACCAGGAGCAATAAAAATTTTATCAAAATTAAGGGCATATTTATAAGAAACACCATATGAAGTTTTATCTGCTGGATTTGCATCTCCATTCACTGCAGAATAAAACTCTTTATCTGTATTTATCAAGTTAATTCCCAAATAACTTCCCTGAGTACTAGCTGAAGCTTGAAATGATAACAAAAAAGAAGTAATAATAGTTAGAATAAATATTTTTTTCATTTTGTAAAATATTAATGTTAATAAAAAATTAAAAAACTAAGAATAATACCATTTTAACTTATAAATGAATTAAATTCTAAATATTTTTACGGTAAAATTGTTAAAAAACGAGTTGCAATATGTTCATATTACACGAGGCTTTTTGTAGATTTTTATCAAAAATATGAAGTTAAATTATTTGTTATTTTAACCCATTTTAAAGATGGAGCTTGATATAACCATAGTAAAAAGTAAAATATATTATATCAATATAAAAATAAATTAATTCTATATTTAAAAATATTTATATAAAAATATTTTTTATATTAAATCTATATCCCATTTTCTAGATAAATATTTTTCTATTTCGTCTATTTCTTGAGATAATATTTTATTCTTTATAATCGCAATCTCCCTAATTTCTCCATTAAAATTAGTACCTATATTAAAATCACTAAGTACCGTAATGTCAAAATCATCGCTAGCACCAACAGAATAAAGCAAAGAACCATTAATTCTTATATTAATATTATTAGAATCCTTGGTTAACGTAATTATATTCCACTTATCATTGAAATCTGAATTAGATATTTTTGAAATAGTATCATTAGCAAAATGCCAGACAATATTTCCTGAAGAATCAGTAGATTTTAATGTAAACTTATTTGTACCAGTAGATTTCCAATTGATAATTTTTGAAGAATGATTTGGTGAGTTATATTTTTGAACAATAAATATTGTTACCTGACTTTCTTTAGTGAATTGATGTCCGTAAATATTTACAGCAGATAAATAATCCCCTCCGTCAAAACTTAAAGAAGGTAAGCTATTCTTATTAATAATATATTTTGGCTGATTTATAGCCACGGCTTGTGAAAAATTAATTTTATGATGATAATTTGGGGCGATATTTTTCCATAAACTTAAATAACTACCATCTATTATCTCGCTATTTTTAAAGCTATCCTTAGTGCCAACCTCAAGCCATATAGCAAGATTGTCCAAATCAATAAGTGGAGATATCTTTGTTAGCTTTACAATATTATTTATTTTTGCTTTATTTAATAAATCGCCCTTAACATTTACCACCCCTATAATTATAACAGATATTATAATTAATATTATCGATAATTCTGGCAATGAAAATCCTTTTCTTTGTGTCATATTTACTAGTCTAAATCAATTTTCCATTTATTTGATAAATATCTTTCCATGTCAACTACCTCATCACTACTTAATTCTTTTTTAAAAATTACTATTTCTCTTAAATCGCCATTAAGTCCATCCCCTATTTTAAGATAAGAATTACTAGAAAGCATGCCAGACCCTCCAATAAGTGAAGATGACAAAATTAAAGAGCCATTAACCCTAATCTTAGCTATATTTAAAGCGGATTGCTGTATGGATATTATATTCCAAATATTTTGAAAATTAGATACCGACTGAGAAACGCCACTACCACCAAATATAAACTCTATCGCAGCAGAAGAATTGGTTGCTTTAATTATTAACTCATCACCAATATTATCATCCCAGGATATAATCTTAGCCAGGTGATTTGGGGAATAGTATTTTTGCACTATAAAAATAGTAAATTGACTTGGTTTTACAATATCAAATCCAATAATCTCCTTAGAACTTATTAAGCTATCATTACCATCAAATCTAATTAAGGGTAAGTTATCAAAGCTATCGGTAGTAAATTCAGGTTTGGCAGAGGAAGAGTTTTGAACTAGCTCAAAATCATTTTTTGGATCAGGGGCACTATTTTTAATTAAACTAACCTCATCGCCATTGAGTGGATAATTTTCAAATGAAGATTTAGAGGATATATCCAGCCAAAGAACATTTTCACCTATATCGTAAACCGGAGAGGAGGCAGATATTGATCTCAAATTACTTAATGCAGCCTGTTTATTTAAATATTTTTTTCCTGAAAATATTCCTATAATAATAGAAATTATCAATATAGCAATTGACAGCTCTATGACAGAGAATGCTTTTTTTATATTTTTTTTATACAAAAACATATTTTGCTATAACGTTCATTAAAGATGGATCTTAACATTAAATTATTTCTTAATTTTCCAATTCATTTCTCCATTTTGCCCATCTTCTAGGATTATATTGAAATTTTCAAGTAGATCATCTCTTATTTTATCAGACAAAGTCCAATTTCTATCAATTTTAGCTTGTTTACGAACTTCTATCTGCTCCTCTATGTAGTCTTTGTCAACCTCTTTATTATTTTTTATAATTTTAACTCTTTTTAAACCTAAAAAATCAAGAGAATCTAATAAATTTTGTTTCAAAATAGATTCTTGCTTTAAATCCTTTTCTTTCTTTATATCTTTAACTATTTTATGCAAAATAGAAAAGGCAACCGGAGAATTTAAATCGTCACATAAAGCTGCCTCTATTTCCCTTAAATATTTATTATTATATTCCGAAGAGTCAATATTGGATTCACAATCTCCAATGGCATTATAGAATTTATCAATAGCTTTTTTTGCATCATCTAGAGACTTATTATTAAAATCAAGAGGTTTACGATAATGAGTTGATAAAAGTAAATATCTTATAACAACCCCTTCAATATCTTTTTTCAATAAATCTCGAATTGTAATAAAATTACCCAAGGATTTACTCATCTTCTCGCCATTTACCGTTAAAAAACCATTATGAACCCAGTATTTTGCATGTTTAGAACTAGGATAACAGCAAATACTTTGAGCTATTTCATTATCATGATGAGGAAATTTTAAATCTGCCCCTCCTCCATGTATATCAAAATCAGATCCTAAAAATTTATTACTCATTGCTGAACATTCAATGTGCCAACCTGGCCTACCTCTACCCCAGGGACTATCAAAAATAGCCGAAATATCGTCATCATTTGATGCCGGCTTCCATAAAACAAAATCCAATGGATTTCTTTTGTAATTTTGCACCTCTACTCTAGAGCCAGAAACCATGTCGTCTAAGGACCTGTTTGATAGTTTTCCATAATTTTTATAGCTATTAACATCAAATAGAACATGTCCAGATTCCACGTAGGCATGATTATTTTCTATTAAGATTTGAATCATTTTTATCATTTCATCTATTGCCTCCGTTGCTTTAGGTTCAATAGTTGGTCGTAAGATGCCTATAGCATCCATATCTTGATGAAAAATCTTGATAAATTTTTGAGTAAGATTTTGTATTGAGGTATTTTTATCTTTTGCAGCTTTATTTATCTTATCATCAATATCGGTTATATTTCTAACGTACGTTACCTTAGGGAAAATGGAATCTAAAACGCGAAATAAAAGGTCATATATTACAACGCTTCTAGCATTGCCAAGATGTGGGTAGCTATAAACTGTTGGACCACAAACATACATTAATATATTTTTCTTATTTATAGGTATAAATTCTTCTTTTTGTTTTGTTGAGCTGTTAAATATTTTAATTTGCATCTTTTTTGGCTAATAATTTCATGACTTTTCTATTTAAATATTTAAATTTTTTATAACCACTAGACTGGTTAATAATATCTGAATTTCTATCTATTAATATTAAAAAAGGTATTTTATTATTAAACTTAATTGACTTTGTCTGCAAAGATTCTTTAAAATTACTACGATTACCAATGTAAAAAGGCTTGAAATATAAATTATTTAACCTCTCTAGATGTTCTATTATATTACCTTTATCACCATCTTTATCTATAGCTATTGCTAAAATCTTTAAATCAGTATTTTGAAATTTATTAGCAATTGCATTAATTTCTGGTAATTGCTTTTTACAAATACCACACCAGCTAGTATATAAATATATAAGAACGGGATTGCTATTCCTTTCATTATTTTCAATAAAAGTTATAACGTCAGATGCTGATAGATTTTGAATCACGCTTGAATCATATGATATATTATCTGATTCAGGAATTTCTATTTCAACATGATTATTTAAAATATTCCAAGTTATTAAAGCAAATATTGCTGATATAAAAATTATAACAATAATCATCTTATTATTTTCGTTATTTTGATTAGGATTTATATGAATTATGTTTGACAATTTTTAAATAAATAATCGATTTTTCTTGTATTTGACTAATATTGATTATACAATATCAAAAAATATTTTTTTATTAAAAATTATAAAATACCTCATGCAATATGAATATATTCTGCTTAATTATTTTATAATTTGATCAAAAAAATATTTTTCTATACCATTTATCAATAGATAGATTTTGATATAAATTATGTTAATAGTAAAATTTGATTAATCAATAATTAAAAATAAATTAGATAGAAAATGATCAAAAATAACAATAAAACAGCTTTCAGTCTAATTGAATTATCCATTGTTTTAACTATTATAGCTGTTATTATCTCTGGCTCAATTACCATATCAGAAACAGCTATAAAAAAAGCAAGAAAAGAAAATACGATAGATAAATTAAAACAAATAAAAGAAGCAATTAATATCTATGTTTACATTAATAAAAAACTACCCTGCCCCGCCTCTATGCACAATATTACAACTGATTCCCAATATGCCAGCATGGCAGGATCAGACGGAGATTGTACGGCAGCAGGAGTTATAAATTCTAGCGATACAAGTGCAGATACATTAATCTATGGAGCCTTGCCAGCTAAAACACTTAGCCTATCAAGTGATTTAGCTCAAGATGATTTTGACAATAAATTTTCCTATATAGTAGTGCAAGATCTTACTTCTCAATATTTAGATTCAAATAATTTAGGCTTTGAAGGCACTGATGATGCTGATATGGATTTAATTATAATAAAAGAAGGAGTATCTGGATCTAACATAACAGAAAAAGCAGCATATATAGTTATAAGTCACGGCCCAAACGGACTGGGAGCGTATAACATAAATAGCGGATCAACACAAAATGCAATTACTGCAATTACTAGCGACGAAGAAGATAATATTTATAAATCTAATTTCGATAATATCTTTATAACAAACTCGTCCAATGGTGATTTTGACGATATTTTTATTTACAATATAAGAGAAACCATAATGCATCAATCCACTGGCTTTGAAACCACTATCTGCCGAGAAGAAAATTCTAGCTATACACCATCCTGCAGCTCCTCTGCCATAACCTTCCCAGCTGCTCAATATAATGAACTATCAACCTCTTCCTGTGGATGTGGAACCATGGTAACCTTGGCACAGAGAAGATGTGGATTAAATGGTAAATGGCAAGACCCCCCAGAAACAATATGTTACTAAAACAATAATAACACCAAATCCTATCTTTAAAGAATATTGCAACTCGTTTTTTATAACTTTTATCTAAAAAGTTCAATTTTTTTATATAAATCTTGACAAAGTATTTTTAGAAGAATATATTTAATCGACTCTAAAGGTTAACAAGCACTAGTAATAGACTTAATTGTCTTATACCATTTTAACTTCTAAAATAGGTATTATGCCATTTTAACTTCTAAAATAGGTATTTTACTAAATGATTAAATTCGTCATCTTTTTAGTTAAAATTGACAAAAAGCCTCGCGAAATATGAACATATTACGACTCGTTTTTTAACAATTTTACCATAAAAATACTTAGAATTTAATTCATTTATAAGTTAAAATGGTATTATCTAGAATTTTAAATAATAACATAAATTAAAAATGACAATGGAATATACTTTTTCAATAATTAAACCTGACGCAACCAGAAGAAATTTAACTGGTAAAATTAACAGCTATTTCGAAAATGCTGACCTTGAGATTGTTGCACAAAAAAGAATAAAAATTACAAAAGAAAAAGCTGAGGAATTTTACGGCGTCCATAAAGAAAGACCCTTCTTTAATAGTCTTGTTGAATTCATGACTTCAGGACCTGTTGTAGTTCAAGTTTTAAAAGGTGATAATGCGGTATTGAAAAATCGTGAAATCATGGGCGCTACAAATCCAAGCGATGCTTCTGCTGGAACTATTAGAAAAGATTTTGCTGAATCAATTGAAGCAAACTCAGTTCACGGTTCTGATAGTAAAGAAAATGCTAAAATTGAAATCTCACATTTCTTTGTTGAAAGTGAAATATTAGATAATTAATCTTGTCTGATAAGGAATTTCAATTTAAAATCAAAAAAAAATCTGGAAAAGCCAGGGTTGGAGAAATAGTAACAGCACATGGTGTTATTAAAACTCCAGCCTTTATGCCCGTTGGCACCTGCGCTTCAGTTAAAGCTCTAAAAAATTCAGCTATAATAAATTCTGGTAGCGATATAATTCTTGGTAACACCTATCACTTAATGCTGCGCCCTGGCGAAGATTTAATTGCAGAAATGGGAGGTTTACATAAATTCATGAACTGGAATAAACCTATACTTACTGACTCTGGCGGATTTCAAGTAATGTCATTATCAAAAATCAGAAAAATAGATGATAATGGAGCTACATTTTCCTCCCACATAGATGGTAAAAAATATTTACTAACACCAGAATATTCAATGGAAATTCAACATAAATTAGGTAGTGATATTACCATGATTTTTGATGAATGCATCCATTATCCAGCAACATATGAAGAAACAAATGAAGCCATGCAAAGGTCATTAAAATGGGCTCAAAGATCAAAAAATGCTTACATAAAAAGAGATGGTTACGGATTATTTGGAATTGTGCAAGGCGGTGTTTATGAAGATCTAAGAAAAGAATCGGCAGAAAAACTAATAGATATTAATTTTGATGGCTATGCTATTGGCGGATTAGCTGTTGGAGAGGGTCAGGAAAATATGTTTAAAACACTCGATTACACCACTCCAGAACTACCGGAAGATAAGCCTAGATATTTAATGGGAGTTGGAAAGCCAGATGACATTATTGGCGCCGTTAAAAGAGGTATTGATATGTTTGATTGCGTTATCCCAACTAGATCAGGTAGAAATGGTCAAGCCTTCACATCTGCTGGCGTTGTAAATATTAAAAATGCTAAATACGCCAAAGATCCTGCGCCCTTAGATAAAAAATGCCCTTGCTATACCTGTAAAAATCACAGCAAAGCTTACTTGCATCATCTGGTAAAATCTAAAGAGATATTAGGCGCAATGTTAATGAGTGAGCATAATGTTAATTATTATCAAACTTTAATGCAACAAATTAGAGATGATATTGAAAATGGTGTTTTTTAGTTAAAAATGGTAAACGGTATACTGTTAAGAAACTAATGAGGCAAAATAAAATCCTACAAATATCGCGATAATAGACAAAATAACAGATAATAGACTATAAGAAATTGCCAAATTAAACTGCCCCGCGCTAATTAAGCGAAAAATATCAAGAGAGAAAGTTGAAAAAGTAGTAAATCCACCCAAGAAACCTGTCATTAAAATTAATCTAGCAGCTGGACTGATATATTCAAAATAATTTGTAAAATAAAAATGAAGCATTCCAGCTAAAAATGATCCTAAGATATTAACGATTATCGTCGATAAAGGAAAGGACACGCCTCTGAAGTAATTTACCACAAACTCACCTAAGATATAACGAGAGGAAGATCCGAAAGCTCCACCTATTGCCACTAATAAAATATTTATTATCATTTTAACTATTAATTCAAAGGATTAACGTTAACAGACTCGTCTGAAAATCGAGATATACTATTAATAGCATCTTCTATTTTTTGATTTTCTTTGACTAAATCTTTAGAATTTTTATCAATATAGATAGGATCTCCTAGGCATAATGATATCTTAGAAAAAGGCAGTGGTAGAATAAACTTGTCCCAGCTATTAAATATTTTTCTTCTTGAAATCCCAAAAGATGTTGGAATTATGGGTGTAGAGGTTTTTTGGGCAATTGCGGCTATCTGACCAGAAACTTTAAATCTAGGACCCCTTGGTCCATCTGGGGTAATGCAAATGGCAGAACCATCTTTATTTAGTAGACGAAATATTTGTCGAAAATTTGCAAGGCTCATGCCTTTTTTTAAATCATTATTCTTTCTAGTTGAGCCTGATATAATATTAAAATTAAATCTTCTTAAAAATTCTCCTAAAATCATGCCGTCACCATGATTTGATGCTATGGCGTAAAAATTAAATTTCTTATTTTCTTTTTTTGAATTTAAAAAAGCATAAGAGCCAATTGCTATTCTGTTATGCCAGGAAGTTAGTATAAAAGATTTATTTTCTTTAACTAACTGTTTAACATGATCGTTATTATAGAAAGTTTTCCTGCTTGTTAAAACGACAAACCTAACATAAAGAGCAACAATTAGACTAATAACTAGCTGGGAGGATTTTAGGTAAAAAAAATCTTTTACTTTACGCTTGCTTTTACTTTTAATTTTATGCCAAATATTTTCTTGCATAATATGCTAATGAATCAAAAAATTATTTAATAATTTTCTGACCAGTTG